>NZ_JBFBKN010000007.1:0-280990 GCF_040702225.1 Rhodococcus sp. NPDC080181 | reverse complement strand
CTACGACCACGTCGCGGACCTGGTCGTGATGATCCAGGGATCGCAACATGCTGATGATCGGAGTGATGCCACTACCGGCGCTGATGAACTCGTACCTGGAGGGGCGCAAAACGCGCACGACGGAAGTTGTCGTACCCACTGGGCAGGATGGCCGGCCATGGAACATGGTCGGGGGGACGGTCGAGAACTTCAGGTTCTGATCGACACGCAGTGGGGGCTGTTCACTCAGTCGCAGGTCACGAAGTTGGGGTACAGCCGAAATCGAGTCCGCAAGCTGGTGGACAGTGGCGCGTGGATCGTTGTTCTGCGCGGCGTCTACTCGATCTTCACCGGACCGTTGACTCGGGATCGGATCCTGATGGCAGCGCTTCTGTACGGAGGTGGGCACGCAATGCTGAGCCACCGCTCCGCAGCCGAAGAATGGGGATTGCGACGGCCCGATCCCGATTCGGCCGTCCACGTCACCGTGCCGTACGGAAAGTCTGCATGCAATCAGCGCCCGACGCTGCGCTCGGTCCCCAGGGCCGGAACGAGGCTGGTGGCGGGCATCGGACTATCGCTGCATCCCGGAGTGGTGGTGCACCGATCTCGTGCGCACCGGCACATCGGCGTACCAGGGGATATGCCGCGAACGACGCTGGTGGACACTGCACTCGATCTCGCGGTGTCGGAACCTACGCCGAGGCAGGCTTTCGACAGCTTGGTGTCGTCGGTGACTCAGCGGCGAATTCGATTGACGGACGTTCGGGAGCAGATCGCTGTCCGCAGGCCGTACCGGTATCTCACAGCGCTGACCGAAGCCGTCGACTTGCTCGCGAACGGCGTTCAGTCTGTTCTCGAACTCGAATATGCGACCAACGTCGAAGAGGCTCACGGGCTCCCTGCTGCCGAACGGCAGAGCGAGATAAAGGTCGACGGGCGGACACTCTACGAGGACGTCGTGTACCGAGTTGGATCTCGTACGCTGACCGTGCGCCTGGACGGTCGTCGGTTCGCGTGCGCGACTCGTTTTCGGGTACGAGGAGGTCAGCAGCGATCCGTGCGGCGTCGCAGGAGACGTGGCGCAGGTTCTTCGACGTGAGGGCTGGGAGGGCGAACTCACGTCGTGCGCGTTGTGCGCCCCTCCAGGTACGCAAAACGCGCACGACACAGATCTTGTGTTAGCTATTGATGTCGGACACAACGGGTAGTGTTCAAGCAAGCCAATATTCGGCAGATTCTCTCGGTAGATAGGACACATGGTGAAGCTGATCGATCGCGTTTCCGCAATCAACTGGAATCGGGTCCAGGACGACAAGGACTCCGAAGTCTGGGAGCGTCTCACCAGTAATTTCTGGCTGCCCGAGAAGGTGCCGGTGTCCAACGACATCCCGTCGTGGGCCACTCTGACCGCCGTCGAGAAGCAGCTGACGATGCGCGTGTTCACCGGACTGACCCTGCTGGACACAATTCAGGGGACGGTCGGTGCCGTCAGCCTCATTCCCGACGCCATCACTCCGCACGAGGAGGCGGTGTACACCAACATCGCGTTCATGGAGTCGGTGCACGCGAAGAGCTACAGCTCCATCTTCTCCACCCTCAGCTCCACCCGCGATATCGACGATGCGTTCCGCTGGTCCGAGGAGAACGTCAACCTTCAGCGCAAGGCCGAGATCGTACTGAACTTCTATCACGGTGACGACCCGCTCAAGCGCAAGGTGGCGTCGACTCTGCTCGAGTCGTTCCTCTTCTACTCCGGCTTCTACCTGCCGATGTACTGGTCCTCACGGGCCAAGCTGACCAACACGGCGGACCTGATCAGGCTGATCATTCGCGACGAGGCCGTCCACGGGTACTACATCGGATACAAGTACCAGAAGGGTCTCGAGAAGGTCAGCGAGGAGCGGCGCGAGGAACTCAAGAACTACACGTTCGAGTTGCTGTTCGAGTTGTACGACAACGAGGTCGAGTACACCCAGGATCTGTACGACGAGATCGGTCTGACCGAGGACGTCAAGAAGTTCCTGCGCTACAACGCCAACAAGGCACTGAACAACCTCGGCTACGAGGGTCTGTTCCCCAAGGACGAGACGGATGTAAATCCGGCAATTCTGTCGGCACTGTCACCCAACGCCGACGAGAACCACGACTTCTTCTCCGGCTCGGGATCCTCGTACGTCATCGGAAAGGCCGTCAACACCGAAGACGAGGACTGGGACTTCTAGAAACCCATCCTCGCGCCGGGCCGCTCACTCCTTCGGTGGGCGGCCCGGCGCGCGAATGTCTCTGGCCTCCTTCGGCATTCGGCCCTGCTCGCTCAGTGCTCGACGCAGTAGGAACTCGATCTGAGCGTTGGTGCTTCGGAGCTCGTCGGAGGCCCAGCGGGCAAGAGCGTCGTGCACCGCTGGGTCCAGCCGAAGCAGAATTTTCTTACGCTCGACGGCCATGGCTCACTGGTACAGCGATCCGGTGTTGACGACGGGCTGGGTATCGCGATCGCTGCACAACACGACGAGCAGATTCGACACCATGGCCGCTTTCCGCTCCTCGTCGAGTTCCACGACGTGTTTCTCCTCGAGCTTCGAGAGTGCCATCTCCACCATTCCCACCGCACCTTCGACGATCTGCTGACGCGCTGCGATGACAGCTCCGGCCTGCTGGCGTCGCAGCATGGCCTGCGCGATCTCCGGAGCATAGGCAAGACGGTTGATGCGGGTCTCGATCACCTCGACGCCGGCCGATCGCACCCGCGCGTGTACTTCCTCCGACATGGCGGCGGTGATCTCGTCGGCGTTCTCGCGCAACGACATTCGTCCTTCGGCGTCGTACGGGTAGCTACCGGCGATATGACGGACGGCCGATTCGGTCTGGACGGCGACGAACTCCTCGTAATCGTCGACCTGGAAGGACGCCAGGGCGGTATCGGCAACCTGCCAGACGACGATGGCAGAGATCTCGATCGGATTGCCGTCGGCGTCGTTGACCTTCGATTGACCGGTCTCGTGGTTGCGAATTCGCGTCGAGATGGCCCTGCGGTACGTCAACGGATTGGTCCAGCGCAGCCCCGGTGTACGCAGCGTCCCGCTGTACGAACTGCCGAGTAGCTGCAGAACGCGAGCTTGATTCGGTTGCACCAGAGTCAATCCCATGAGTGCCGGCAGCGAGAGCACGAACAGGACGACTCCGACGACCGTGAGCCCCACCACGGAGAAGACCAGTCCGAGAGCGAACGCGGCGATTCCGCCGAGAAACAGCGCGAGACCGACGCCGAGCATCGACCAGCCCGGCAGATCCCAGCCGGTGCGCTCGGCGATGGTCGTGGTCGGTGTACCCGTCGGCTTCTCGGCGACGGTAGCGGGTGCGGACATGAGAACCTCCCTCTCGATGTTGATAGTAAAGTGATATCACATTACGAATCGAAACAGGGACGGTTCGGTGGAGCTGTGTACTCGGTGCGGCAGGGGAGTCAGCGTCGAAACCATGCCGACGGGTCGTCGGCGATGGCTTTCTCGATTCGCAATCGCGAAGTGGCCGTGAGGTTTTCGGGTAGGCCATCGAGCTCGAACCAGGCCACATCGAGGTTCTCGTCGTCGGCGACATGAGGAGTGCCGCCGGTGTAGCGAGCGAGGAACGTGATGTCCAGATACTGCGCGACGTCGCCGTTGGGGTACGTGATGGGCTCCGTCACGTCGACGCTCGTCAGGCGCACGATCGTGGCGTCCACACCGGTCTCCTCACCGATCTCACGCAGCGCGGCGGGTGCAGGTTCCTCGCCGGGTTCGAGGATTCCGGACACCACGGCCCAGGTGTTGTTGTCTGCCCGCAGAGTCAGCAGCACGCGCCGATCGTCGTCGAGAACGACTGCGCTGACGCCGGACAGCCACAGCGGGGACGTGCCGACGACGCTGCGCAGCGCCTGAACGAAGTCCGGGATAGGCATCGCGTCAGGACACGTAGGCGTTCAGAGAAGCGGACAGGTCGGCCAGAACGGCCCGCGCCGCGACGACCCCGCTGCCCGACCAGACCGTGTCGTTCACCGCGAACACCCGCCCGTCGGTGACCGAGCCGAGAGCGTGCCACGCGTCGCCGTCCATCACCTCACGGCCGAAGGTCTCGCCGTCCGGACCCGCGAATCGCACGTAGACGATGTCGCCCTCGACGGGCTCCAGGTTGCCGGGCTCGACCGAGAAACCGGTGTCACGCTGATTCTGTGGCCGTGCCACGCCGACCTCGGCGAGCACCTGGCCGGCGAACGAATCTTGGCCGTCGACCTCGACGGAATCGGCATCGAATCGGATGACCGACGCCTGCGTCTGGGTTGCATCGATCTCGCGACCGACGCGTTCGGCATCCGCGGAGAACGACGCGAGCTGGTCGAATCCTGCCTGGCCTCGACCCAAGGCGGCTGCGGACTGCAGAAAAGTGTCTTTCCATCCCTGTCCGGTCGCGGTGAACACGGTCGGCGCGATGGCAGTCAGCGAATCGTAGGTATCGGATCCGAGAGAATCGGCCCCCAGGATCAGGTCCGGGGCGAGGGCGGCGATCGCATCGAGGTCGGGGGCACCGACCGGGCCGACCGACGGAACCGACGCCAGGCCGGTACCCAGGTACAGCGGCTGGTCTCCGTCTCCCCGGAAGTCGGGATCGAGCGTGGCCGCGCCGACGACGCGTTCCCAGATCCCGACCGCGCAGCTGGCGTCGAGGCCTGCAGCGTCGAGGACGACGATGCGCTGTGGATCGGCCGGGATGGCACTGATGCCCTCGGCGTGCCCGACGGGGCGCGTATCGCCCTCGACTCCAGTCGGGTCGAGTGGGGCAAGTGCGGGACACAGTCCGACGGTGTCCCGGTTGTTACCGACCACCCCCGCTCCGGCAATGTTCGTCGTACTGCGAACGATGGTGGATGCGTCGTCCTCGGTCGCGGAGTCGGAGCATCCGGTCAACGCCACGGCTGCCATCAGACAGACAGCAGCCGCCGTGCCCGTGGTGTGTGGCGCGAACCGGCGGGGGAGTCGTGGTCGAAGTGGCAACGCGGAACTTCTTTCTGCGGGTCGGGTGGTCTCACACAGTAACGGAAATCGCCTCGCGCAGAGCACTGCCGCGGACCCTTCTCGGCCATCTGCTCGCACGGTGTTCCGGGGTGTGTCGGAGGGCTCGTAAAGGCCGACGGCGCAGGCAGATCGCACCCCGAACCATGGTTCGATCGAATCCAATACGACACACGGTAGGACCGGTTCGGCAAGCGTCGGTCCGACGGTCTACGATTCGAGTAGCGCACGACTAGTGACGTCGCCTCGTGATTCGGGGTCGGACGCGCAATCAGGAGGATCTGTGACTGCCCTAGCGCCTAGGCCCGCTCCCGCGGTGGATGCTGCTCGGCCTTTCCCGCCGCGGATGGGACCGAAGGGTTCGTTCATCCACAAGGCGGTGACCACAACCGATCCCAAGGTTCTCGGGATCATGTACATCGCGACGTCGTTCGCCTTCTTCCTCGTCGGTGGACTGATGGCGCTGTTGATGCGCGCCGAGTTGGCCGTGCCGGGGATGCAGTTCCTGTCCAACGAGCAGTACAACCAGCTGTTCACGATGCACGGCACCATCATGTTGCTGCTGTACGCAACGCCGATCGTGTTCGGCTTTGCCAACTACATTCTTCCGCTGCAGATCGGTGCGCCGGACGTGGCGTTCCCGCGTCTCAACGCGTTCTCCTACTGGCTGTACCTGTTCGGTGCGCTGATCACCACGGCCGGCTTCATCACCCCGGGTGGCGCAGCCGACTTCGGATGGACGGCGTACACGCCTCTCACCTCTGCTCTGCACTCGCCCGGTGTCGGTGCCGACCTGTGGATCATGGGCCTCGCCGTCGCCGGTCTGGGAACCATCCTCGGTGGCGTCAACATGATCACCACGGTGATCTGCCTCCGCGCCCCCGGTATGACGATGTTCCGGATGCCCATCTTCACCTGGAACATCCTGGTCACGTCGATTCTTATCCTGCTGGCGTTCCCGCTGCTGACCGCCGCACTGCTCGGCCTTGCCGCCGACCGCCACCTGGGCGCGCATCTCTTCGACCCGGCAACGGGCGGAGTGCTGCTGTGGCAGCACCTGTTCTGGTTCTTCGGGCACCCCGAGGTCTACATCATCGCGTTGCCGTTCTTCGGAATCGTGTCCGAGGTGTTCCCGGTGTTCTCCCGCAAGCCGATCTTCGGTTACTCGGGTCTGATCTACGCGACGATCGCCATCGCTGCACTGTCGATCGCCGTGTGGGCCCACCACATGTACGCCACCGGCGCGGTACTGCTGCCGTTCTTCTCGTTCATGACATTCCTCATCGCTGTTCCGACCGGTGTGAAGATCTTCAACTGGGTCGGCACGATGTGGCGCGGACAGGTCACGCTCGAAACGCCCATGCTGTTCTCGATCGGCTTCCTCATCACGTTCGTGTTCGGCGGACTGACCGGTGTGCTGTTGGCTTCGCCTCCCATCGACTTCCAGGTCACCGACACGTACTTCGTCGTCGCCCACTTCCACTACGTGGTGTTCGGCACCGTGGTGTTCGCGACCTACGCAGGAATCTACTTCTGGTTCCCGAAGATGACGGGCCGGATGATGGACGAGGCTCTGGGCAAGTGGCACTTCTGGCTGACGTTCTTCGGATTCCACGCCACGTTCCTGGTGCAGCACTGGCTCGGTAACGAAGGCATGCCGCGTCGCTACGCCGACTACCTGCCGTCCGACGGCTTCACCGAACTGAACATCATCTCGACCATCGGTGCGTTCATCCTCGGTGCCTCGACACTGCCGTTCGTCTGGAACGTGTTCAAGTCGTACCGATACGGTGAGGTCGTCACAGTCGACGATCCGTGGGGTTACGGAAACTCGCTGGAGTGGGCCACCTCGTGCCCGCCCCCGAGGCACAACTTCACCGAGCTGCCCCGGATTCGTTCCGAGCGTCCGGCGTTCGAGCTGCACTACCCGCACATGGTCGAGCGGATGCGGTCCGAAGCGCACGTCGGTCCTGGTGCTCATGGTGGCAAGACCACCGCGGTACTCGAACAGGCCCGCCGGGCTCCGATCGCGACCAGCGATCACGAAGGTTCGGGCGACCCGGATCCCCGGTAGTCCACAGCACAGCGAGAGCCCCTCCCGGCTACCGGGCGGGGCTCTTCGCTTGCGACAATCTTCCCTGCGCGTCCGGCCCGTTCGGCGGCAGTCGCGGGACACGAGCAGGGCACACCAGTAATGGGGGGACAGTGCGAAAGGGAGATTCGGTGAGATCGAGCGACACTGCGGTGTTGGTAACGGTGACGGGACCCGACAAACCAGGTGTCACATCGGTGCTGTTCGCGGCCCTGTCGCGGCACGACGTCAGCCTGCTCGACGTGGAGCAGGTGGTCATCCGCAACAGGCTGACCCTCGGTGTGTTGCTGACCTGTCCACGCGATCCCGAGGCGCTCCAGGAAGAACTCGAAGACGCGATGGCCACCGTGGGCGTCCATGTCGATGTCGAGATCGACGCGGCACAGAACGGTGGACGCACACTGGCCACGCATGTCGTCGTCGTGCTCGGCCGTCCGGTCACCGCGCGAGCATTCAGCACCATCTCGAGAGAATTGGCCCGGCAGGGGACCAACATCGATTCCATCCGTGGGATCGCGGACTACCCGGTGACGGGCCTCGAACTTCAGGTCACCGCCACCGACACCTCGCCTGAGGCAGACCTCCAGCTACGCACCGGCCTCGCCGCGATCGCAGCGGGAATCGGCGTCGACATCGCAGTGGAGCGAGCCGGCATCGCACGGAGGTCGAAACGACTCATCGTGTTCGACGTGGACTCGACGTTGGTCCAGGGCGAGGTCATCGAGATGCTTGCCGCCCGGGCCGGGCGCGAAGACGAGGTACGTGCCGTCACCGAGGCGGCGATGCGCGGGGAGATCGACTTCGCCGAGTCGTTGGAACAGCGTGTCGCAGCGCTGGCCGGCCTGGACGCATCCGTCATCGACGACGTCGCCGACAGCTTGGAGCTGACGGCGGGGGCTCGAACGACCATCCGGACGCTTCGGCGTCTCGGTTTCGCCTGCGGTGTCGTATCGGGTGGATTCCGCCAGGTGATCGAGGGTTTGGCTCACGAACTCGAACTCGACTACGTCAAGGCCAACACACTCGAGATCGTCGACGGGAAGTTGACCGGCCGCGTCATCGGCGACGTCGTCGACCGTGCTGCGAAGGCGACCGCACTGCGGGAGTTCGCCGCCCAAGCCGGAGTGCCGATGGAGCAGACGGTCGCGGTCGGCGACGGTGCCAACGACATCGACATGCTCACCGCGGCCGGGCTCGGCGTTGCGTTCAACGCCAAGCCCGCGCTACGCGAGATCGCCGACACTGCGATCTCGCACCCGTACTTGGACGCCGTCCTGTTCATTCTCGGGGTCACCCGAAACGAGATCGAAGCCGCGGATGCCGTCGACGGGGGAGTCCGCCGCGTCCCGATCCCATGACCGACGCCCCCGCCGTCGGCGACTCCGTCGATCGGGACCGTGCCGGGTCGACGTCCGATACGGCTGAACCCGAGCAGTTCTCGGACGCCAACACCTTCGCCTCGCGTCACGCCGAGTTGGCCCGCGGCTACGGCGGTGCCGAGGATCCCGAGGACCCGTCTGAGGTTCTGGCCATGCCCATGGTGCTGCACATACCCAAGGCCGACCCGCCGGTGCGCAACGACCTACTCGAAGCCGCCGCCCGAGCCGTCGTGGCGCTGTGCCTCGACCCACGGGTCGGTGTCGACGCCTCGTGGCACGAGCCTTTCGTTGCGTGGACCTCGGCGCGGATCAGGAAGGTGGCCCGCCGTGCCCGCGGCGCGCAATGGACTGCAGCGCAGGAAGTTCCGGGTGTCACGGTCGAGGTCGGGAACGCTTCGGCCCGTGCTTTCGTGCCGGGCCGCGTCGGCGATCTGGATCCGCGCATCAAGCGTCTTCAGATCGGCGGCACCGACGTACCGGCCGAAGAAGAGTCACCGCCGAGCGCCGGGCCGGTGCTGTGGATCGACGCGTCCCTGTCGATGACGGTGGGCAAGGCCGCGGCGCAGGTGGGTCATGCGTCGATGTTGCTGGCCGGTGCGATGAGCCTCGACGACTGTCGAGCCTGGGCCGATTCCGGTTTCGCCTGTTCGGTTCGATCGGCGGATCCGGAGCAGTGGACGCACGCGCTGGACGAGGTCCGCGCGGGTCGCGCCGTCGCAGTCCGAGATGCTGGTTTCACCGAAGTGGCTCCCGGTTCGACGACCGTGATCGCTGTCCGGATGTAACGCAGCATCGGCCGGGGGTCCACTGTCGCGCAACTGGCTATCGAACGAGGTATCCAGTGGCCGGACACTGACACCATGCCTTTCTCACCGCTACGCGTCGCCGGCCGTCGTCTCCCGTCTCGCCTGACGGCGCTCTACGTCGGCCTGTGGCTGTACGGCGCGTCCATGTCGCTGATGATCGCCGGTGGGCTCGGCGTCAACCCCTGGGATGTGTTCCACCAAGGTCTGTCGCGGCACCTGTCACTCAGCTTCGGAACCATCACTGCCATCACCGGCGTGGCGGTGCTCCTGATGTGGATACCGCTGCGGCAGCGTCCGGGTTTGGGGACCGTGAGCAACGTGATCGTCATCGCTGTCGCCGTGGATACGACGTCGGCGATCCTGCCCCATCTGGACGGGCCGATCGTTCGGACACTGGCAATGGTGTCGGGCATCGTCGTCAATGCCTTCGCCACGGCGCTCTACATCGGTGCGGGAATGGGCCCGGGCCCCCGAGACGGTTTGATGACCGGGTTGGTGGCGCGCACCGGATGGTCGATTCGCGTCACTCGCACGGGAATCGAACTGACAGTGGTACTCACCGGCTGGCTGCTCGGCGGAACTCTCGGTGTGGGTACGGTGCTCTACGCGCTCGGGGTAGGACCGCTCGTGCAGCTGTTCATGACTCACCTACCGGCGCTGCGGAACACGAGAACGGTGGAGCCGGTCACCGAAATCTTCGAACCTGCCTCCAGTGCAGTGGTATCGGGTGGGACGCCGTCCACGCGAGAGGAATCGAGGACGGGCACGAATCGAGACGACGACCAACTGGGGCAGGCCAGCGTGATCTCCGCGGGACCGCCGGAATGCAAGATCAGCAACGAACTCGCGTCGTCCACCTGCCCGCCGTCGGAGGCGTAGGAACGCACGTCGGACCCGTCGACCCAGGCGGAGATCGTGCGCACCGAATCGTCGTTCCATCTGTCGTGATCGAATTCGATTCCGGCGGAATCGAACCAGACGAGGTCCGGTCGACCGGTCGGCGTCGCCCGGCCGGTGAAGAACTCCTGCTGACGCAGTGTCGGGGCGCTCGCACGTACGCGCAGCAGGCGCGCCACGAATCGAATCATGTTCTGATCCGCGCTGTCCCAGTCGACTGCCCAGGCGTCGGATGCCGGTGCATCGTGAGATACGCAGTACGCGTTGTTGTTTCCGCCCTGGCTGTGGCCGAGTTCGTCACCTGCGAGCAGCATCGGTGTTCCGGTCGACAGCGTCAGGGTGGCAAGCAGAGCACGGACGTGTCGCCCACGGTCGTCGAGGACGGAGGGATCGTCGGTCGGACCCTCGACGCCGTAGTTGACCGAGGAGTTGTTGTCGGTGCCGTCTCTGTTCTCTTCGCCGTTGGCTTCGTTGTGCTTTCGTTCGTACGAGACCAGATCGTGTGCGGTGAATCCGTCGTGTGCGGTGACGAAATTGATCGACGCCCACGGCAGTCGACCGCTGCCGGCATAGAGGTCCTCGGAACCGGCTAGGCGGGAAGCCAATTCGCGCACTCCGTGATGGCCGGCCCAGAATCCTCGCACGGTATCTCGGTAGCGGTCGTTCCACTCGGACCACATGACCCCGAAGTTGCCCACCTGATATCCGGCACCGGTCGCATCCCAGGGTTCGGCGATCAACTTGACGCCCGACAGCACCGGATCGGTACCGATCGCCGTCAACAGCGGTGCACGAGAATCGAATCGCCAACCGCCCGGTCGGCCGAGCGTACTGGCCAGGTCGAATCGGAATCCGTCCACGCCCATGTCCTGCACCCAGTACCGCAGGCTGTCGCACACCATGCGGACCACGGCGGGAGACGCCGAATCGAGTGTGTTGCCGCAACCGGTCAGGTCGACGTCGGATCCGCGACCGTCGAGCAGGTAGTACCCCGGCGCGTCGAGACCCCGCCAACTGATCGACGGCCCGTCGACCGCGGATTCGCACGTGTGGTTGTAGACCACGTCGAGGATCACTTCGATCCCTGCGCTGTGCAACGCGTCGACCATCGTCCGGAACTCGTCCACTTCGTTGCCTCGTACGGCGGCGAAACGCGGATCGGGAGCGAAATACGCGCCCGTGGAGTAGCCCCAATGGTTTCGCATCCCTCGAGCGCGTACCCCGGGTTCGGTGAACGTGGTGTGGACCGGCAGCAATTCGACCGACGTGATGCCCGTTCGAGCCAGGTGTTCGAGTACGGCCGGTTGCGCGAGCCCGAGGTAGGTGCCACGGAGGTGTTCGGGTACGCCGTTGTGGCGCGCGGTGAACGACCCGACGTGCAATTCGTAGAGCACGGTTCTGTCCCAGGGAACGGCAGGCCTCAGCGGCCGGTCGCCGTTGTCCGACGGTCCGCGGACGACGCCGAGCGGGAGGTGGCCGAGGGAATCGCGACTGCTGGGGGCTCCGAACGGGTCGTCCTCGTAGGCCAACAGGGCCGCGGGATCCCCGAAGTCACCGGACACCTGGCGGGCGGACGGGTCGAGCAGGATCTTTGCCCCGTTGAATCGTCGGCCCGAGTGGGGATCCCAGGTGCCGTGCGCGCGAAAGCCGTACCGCACGCCTGGCCCGACGTCAGGGACGAAGGCATGTCTGATGCCGAATGTCCGGTTGGTCAACTCCACGCGCCGCTCGCCGCCGTCCGGGTCGATCAGACATACCTCGACGCCATCCGCACCGGGAGCGTGGACTGCGAATTGCGTACCAGTGGGATGCGCAGTGGCACCCAGGGGGAACGGCTGCCCGGGCGGGTTCACGCGAGTGACCCCGTCGACGGGACGGCGGGAGGTGCGAGGTACATCGTCAATGGGCGACACGCGTGCACATCCTGCCGTGTCTGCGCGGGGAGTGTGCGGGAGGATAGGAGCCGTGTCTGAACCGGATCCCGACCTGCTCGTAGATTTCACCGATGTCGTAGTTCGCCGAGGTGGCGTGACGTTGGTGGGTCCCGTCACCTGGAAGGTGGAACTGGACGAACGGTGGGTCGTACTCGGGCCCAACGGTGCAGGTAAGACGTCGCTGCTCCGTATCGCTGCCGCCGAGATCCATCCCACGTCCGGTGTCGCTCACGTCCTCGGTGAGGTGATGGGCAGAACCGATGTCTCGGAACTGCGTCCTCGAATCGGCTTGTCGTCGTCCTCGTTGGCGCACCGAATCCCTGCCGACGAACTCGTCTCCGATCTGGTCGTATCCGCCGGATATTCCGTGCTGGGGCGCTGGCGGGAGAAGTACGACGCGATCGACACCGAACGGGCCGTCGAGATGCTCGAGAGCCTCGGGGCCGAACATCTGGCGACCCGGACCTACGGCACCCTGTCGGAGGGTGAGCGCAAGCGTGTACTGATCGCCCGTGCCCTGATGACCGACCCCGAACTGCTGTTGCTGGACGAGCCCGCTGCCGGCCTCGATCTCGGCGGCCGCGAGGAACTGGTAGCCCGGTTGGCCGATCTGGCCGCCGACCCCGACGCTCCCGCGACCGTGCTGATCACCCACCACGTGGAAGAAATCCCGCCCGGCTTCAGCCACGCACTACTCCTCAAGGAGGGCGGTGTGGTTGCGCAAGGCCTGGTCGACGACGTCATCACGGCGGAGAACCTGACCGAGGCATTCAGCCAGTCGATCACCCTCGATCGCGTCGACGGTCGCTACTTCGCGCGGCGCACGCGCGCTGCCGGGGCGCACCGCCGCTAGAGCGGACCCCGTGCTCGGGCGCACCGGCTCAGCGGTACGTTGCGGAGATGAGCTCGAGCACCGCCGCCGATCCCGTTCCAGCACGTGATGCGTCGACCGTCATCCTGATCCGTGACGGCCGATCACAACCCGGCATCGAGGTGTTCCTTCTCGAACGCGTCGGCGGGATGGCGTTCGCGGGCGGCATGACGGTATTTCCCGGTGGCGGTGTGGATCCGTCGGATGCGGCCGCGGACATCGAGTGGGCAGGTCCGCCGCCGTCGTGGTGGGCCGACCGGTTCGGTACCGACGAGGGGAAGGCGCAGGCGCTGGTGTGCGCAGCGGCACGCGAGACGTTCGAGGAGTGTGGCGTGTTGTTGGCCGGTCCGACGGCGGATTCGGTGGTCGCCGACACCGCCCCGTTCTCTGCGGAACGCGGTCGACTGGAACGCCGGGAGCTGTCGTTCGCCCAGTTTCTCGCCGACCACGATCTGGTTCTGCGAGCAGATCTGCTGCGGCCGTGGTCGCACTGGATCACCCCGATCGGTGAAGCCCGACGGTACGACACGAGGTTCTTCGTTGCCGTGCTCCCCGAGGGGCAGAATGCCGACGGGGAGACCAGCGAGGCGGCGTCGGTGAGCTGGCGTTCGGCCGAGGACGCGTTGACGGACTGGCGTTCGGGGACCACCGTCCTGCTGCCACCGACGTGGAGCCAGCTCGATGCGCTCGGCCGATTCGACACGGTGGCCGACGTTCTCGATCACGAGCAGACGATCGCGACGGTCCTGCCCGTCCTGACCCGGGAGAACGGCACCGTCCGAGTGGAGTTCGACGGCGAGGACGCGTACTACGCGGGCACGGTCCATCCCTGGTCGGATCGCTGAACTCGGGCGCGGTAGCCTTCGGCCATGGCTGAGTTCGTGACTCTCGAAGTATCCGACGGTATCGGCACCATTCGCTTGGATCGCCCACCGATGAACGCGCTCAATCGTCAGGTGCAGGAGGAGATCCGGGCTGCGGCACGCGAAGCCACCGTGAACTCCGACGTCAGAGCGGTCATCGTCTACGGCGGCGAAAAGGTGTTCGCGGCCGGTGCCGACATCAAGGAAATGGCGGCAATGTCCGTCGTCGAGATGACCGATATCGCGGCGGAACTGCAGTCCGCCCTCGGCTCGCTCAGCATGATTCCCAAACCGGTCGTGGCCGCAGTGACCGGATACGCACTGGGCGGTGGACTCGAGGTCGCGCTCGGCGCAGACCGACGCATCGCCGGAGACAATGCCAAGCTCGGCGTTCCCGAGGTGCTGCTCGGAGTCATTCCCGGGGGCGGCGGCACGCAGCGCCTGGCCCGTCTGATCGGGCCCAGTCGCGCCAAGGACATGGTCTTCACCGGCCGTTTCGTCGGAGCCGAGGAGGCCCTGCGCATCGGTTTGGTGGACGAGGTGGTTGCGCCGGACGAGGTGTACAACGCGGCACGCGCATGGGCGGGGCAGTTCACGACCGGAGCGTCACGCGCTCTGGCTGCGGCCAAGGCGTCCATAGATCAGGGGTTGGACGTCGACCTGACCAACGGACTGCGCGTCGAGGCACAGCAGTTCGCGGCCCTGTTCGCCACCGAGGACCGCACCGTCGGGATGGAATCCTTCATCGCGAACGGACCGGGTAAGGCCGCTTTCACCGGGCGTTGAGCATCGAGGTCGGTGGACGAACTTGTTCCATGGCTACCGGATAGTAGGCTCGCCTCATGACTGCAAGCCCCCACGACGGTGCGAATCGACCGACTGCTTCTGTGACGCCTCTCGTCTCGGCCGAGGCGCGAGACCGCGAGGTCGATCCGGCACCGAATCCGCACGCCACGGCCGAGCAGGTCGAGGCAGCGCGGTCGGACACCAAACTGGCGCAGGTGCTCTACCACGACTGGGAAGCCGAGACCTACGACGACAAGTGGTCGATCTCCTACGACGAGCGCTGCATCGATTACGCCCGAGGCAGGTTCGATCAGGCGGTGTCCGGTGACGCATCGGCCCGAGCGGCTCTGCCGTACGGTCGTGCGCTCGAATTGGGTTGTGGCACAGGTTTCTTCTTGCTCAACCTGATGCAGGCCGGGATTGCCGACAAGGGCTCGGTCACCGACCTCTCACCCGGAATGGTCAAGGTCGCGCTGCGCAACGCCGAGCACCTCGGACTCGATGTGGACGGCCGGGTGGCCGACGCAGAAACGATTCCGTACGACGACGACACCTTCGATCTGGTGGTCGGTCACGCCGTGCTTCACCACATCCCGGACGTCGAGCAGTCTCTTCGAGAAGTTCTGCGCGTTCTCAAGCCGGGTGGACGCTTCGTCTTCGCAGGCGAGCCGACCACGGTGGGCAACTTCTACGCTCGCTGGCTGGGCCGTATCACCTGGGAAGCGACCACTCGTGCCACCAAGCTGCCGTTCCTGGCGGACTGGCGCAAACCACAGGAAGAACTCGACGAGTCCTCGCGAGCTGCAGCACTCGAGGCCGTCGTGGACCTGCACACGTTCGATCCGACCGACCTCGAGAACATCGCGTTGTCGGCAGGTGCCGAGGCCGTTCAGGCGAACACCGAAGAATTCGCTGCCGCTCTGCTCGGGTGGCCGGTGCGCACGTTCGAGGCTGCCGTTCCGGCAGGCAAGCTCGGCTGGAACTGGGCCAAGTTCGCGTTCAACGGGTGGAAGACACTGAGCTGGGTCGACGAGAAGGTCTTGCAGCACGTGGTACCGCGAGGCATGTTCTACAACGTGATGATCACCGGAACCAAGCCCGCGCCCCGCGCTTGATTCGTTCCACCACCGTCGGCCGTACGGCCGACGCTGCATCGATCGGTCCCAACCGTGGGCTATGACTTCACCGGCACCGACCTCGACTTCCTGCGAAGCGAGGCCGGTGCCGAGGCACTCGGTGCAGTCGACCGACTCGAGCTCGACGCGCGAACTTCGCTGCGCGATATCGCCTCGGTACGTGCCCGCTACCCCGAGCACGTTGCGGCCCTCGTCGAGACGGTGACGGTGCGGCGGAAAGCGCGGGCGAAGCTGCTGGGGTCCGACGGCTGGCTCGTCACCGACGACGCGGTGCAGCAGGCGACGCCGACGATCGTCGCTCGCAGGCGCGCGGACCGCCTGGCCGGACGGCGGGTGCACGATGTCACCTGCTCCATCGGCAGCGAGCTGGCGGCGTTGGTCGACACGACCGAACTTGCGGTGGGAAGTGACCTGGACCCGATTCGGGTGCGCATGGCTGCCCACAACGTGCCCTCCGCGACGGTGCTGCGCGCCGACGCACTGACCCCGACGACACGGGGGACCGTGATCGTGGCCGATCCCGGACGACGCGTCGGTGGTCGTCGACGGCACGATCCCGCAGCGCTCGAACCTCCGTTGCCGGATCTCCTCGACGCGTATCGGGGGCGAGATCTGGTCGTCAAATGCGCTCCCGGGCTGGATTTCGATGCCCTCGATTGGCCCGGTGAGATCGAGGTGGTCTCCCTCGACGGGGGAGTACGCGAGGCGTGCCTATGGTCGGAAGGTCTCGGCGACAGCGGAATTCGGCGACGTGCCGCGGTCCTGCGATCCGACGGAAGTGCGCTCGAGATCACCGACGCCGAGTCGGACGAGATTCCCGTTCGGCCGCCCGGTGAATACATCGTGGATCCGGACGGTGCGGTCGTGCGGGCCGGACTGGTGCGGCACTACGGTGCCAAATTCGGCCTCTGGCAATTGGATCCGAGGATCGCGTACCTGACTGGCGACGCCGTACCCGTCGGAGTGCGTGGTTTCCGAATCCTCGAACAGTCGAAGTTCTCGGAGAAAGTGCTTCGGCAGCAACTCAATCGACTGGGGTGTGGCGCGGTGGAGATCCTGGTGCGCGGAGTCGACGTGGATCCCGCGTTGCTCAGGCCCAAACTCAAACTGCGGGGTCGGGTCTCGCTGTCGGTCGTCATCACTCGCATCGAGCGCTCGGCCGTGGCGTTCGTCTGCGAGCCGGGCGCGGTCCGTCAGCCGGTGTAGGTGAAGATCTCGCCCAGGTAGCTCGCCGTGACGACCTGCCCGTCGGGACCGACGGACGTGCCCACGGTGGTGCCGACGACATCGGGTAGGGGCTGCGAATCGATACTGTCGCCCGTCGCCGCGTCGAACGTGAGCAGAGCCAGCCCGTCGCCGTCGCGAACGACGGTGTGGCCGCGCCCGTCCGCGGATTGTGCTGCTGCCCCGGCCTGTTCGACGTCGTCGCGAACCCACACGCGCTCGGCCGAGTCGCCGTTGTCTCGAAGTCCCATCAGGGTGCCGTCGCCGCCGGCCGGGACGATGGTGCCGTCCGAGGCGATCGATGGACTGCCTCCGATTCCGAGTCCCGTGCCCTCGGTCCACTTCTGTTTCCCGTCCGAGGTGTCGAATGCGGTCAGTCGCCCGTCGACGTCGGCGATGTAGACCGTCGATCCGTCCTCGGAGAGCACCGGGCTCGATGCGACGCCGGCAGGGAGGAGGTCCGAGGACCACCGTTCGACGAGTCCAGGTGCGCCGTCGCGGGAGTACTGCAGCGAGACGAGTTGCGGCGCAATCGAACCCGGTCGCCACAGGGTCAGGTAGATGGCGTCGCTGGCGCGGTCCACCGCGGGCGCGGCAGGCACAGCGCATTCGGATTCACCCGAACTGCACTGGGCGAGTCCGGTGTCCATCGGCTCGAAGTCCGCATCGGGGTCGGTCAAGAAGTCCGGGGCCGGAACGAGATCGAGAATGGGTACTCGCAGTTGGCCGTTCTGGGAATCGAGGACACTGACCTGACCCATCTGGGTGATCGACAGCACGCTGCCGTCGCCCAAGAACTGGGCGGATTTCGGAACACCGTATACCGGTGTACGCCAACGTAATTGCCCGTGATCGTTGTACGAGTTCAGCCCGCCTTCGTCGCCGATGTAGACGTTGATCGCAGAATCGACGGTGGGGGTGGCGGTCACCACGGAAGGGCCGATCCGGTTGCACCAGCGTTTGCGGGCGGACTCGATCTCGAACGAGAACAGATTGCAACCCGATTCCGTTGCGGCAGTGACGAACATCTGACCGTTCGAGCCGATCGATACCGGTGACGTCACGGTGCCGCCGGTGGGTCGAGTCCAGTCCCGCGTCAGTGGAGCACCGACCGATACGTCCGTCGAGCCACTGTTGCGGAGGTTCGCGTGCGCCGCGGGCCAGGAGTCGGGCGAGAGCGGTTCGATGGCAGCAGGTTCCGTGCTGCACCCGGCAAGGGTCAACAGGACCGTCGCAGCCACTGCAGTCAGACCCTTGCCTGCTCCGGACGTCGAACCTGCACCGAACCCGACACGCATTCGAGCACTCCCCATGATGTCCGTTGTGCCCTTTCGATCGGCGGTCACTCGGCCTGCTGCGCCGATGCCCGGGCATCGGTCGAGAGACAACACTAGCCCGCTGACGGGTGCCGGCAGAGAGCGGGCGAGCGAGAAACTAGGGTGAACGTCCATGACGAGTATGTGGAACGCGCCGCTGCGAACACGCTGGCGCGGGTCGAGACGACGCGACAGCGAGCAAGCGCGGTTTCTCACGCGGGCGTCCCTCGACTGGGTGCTCGCCAACAAGGCCTACACCCCCTGGTACCTGGTTCGGTACTACCGTCTGGCCAAGTTCAAGCTCGCGAACCCGCACGTGATCCTGCGGGGCATGGTCTTCCTCGGCAAGAACGTCGAGATTCACTCCACCCCTGAACTGTCTCGCCTCGAGATCGGTCGGTGGGTCCACATCGGCGACGGCAATGCCATCCGGTGCCACGAGGGTTCGCTCCGCATCGGAGACAAAGTGGTGTTCGGCAAGGACAACGTCGTCAACACCTACCTCGACATCGAGATCGGCGCGTCGACGCTCGTGGCCGACTGGTGCTACATCTGCGATTTCGACCACCGGATGGACGACGTGAACATGCCCATCAAGGACCAGGGAATCGTCAAGGGCCCGGTACGAATCGGACCCGACACCTGGATCGCCGCCAAGGTGACGATCCTGCGGGAAACCAGAATCGGGCGAGGCTGCGTCCTCGGTGCCCATGCCGTCGTCAAGGGTGAGATTCCGGACTACAGCATCGCCGTCGGTGCCCCGGCCAAAGTCGTCCGCAATCGCAAGACGGCCTGGGAGGCCGGCGCAGCCGAGCGAGCGAAGTACATCGCGGCGCTGGAAGACATCGCGCGCAAGAAGGCTCTCGGTCAGGCCGAGGTGGCGCGGGAGAGCTGAGACCCATGTGAGTGGAACCTCGTAGTGGACTACGAGGTTCCACTCACATGGGGTCAGCTGCGATCGGGCAGGGCGCGTTCGACGATGTGCGGGCGACCCAGCGGATGGCGAACCTTGCGCTTGGCTTCGAGGTACACCCGAGCCGTCGACTCCGCGACGTGCTTCCAGTCGAAGTCGACGGTGAGACGTTCCCGAGCGGCGACGGCTCTCTCCTGCGCCGCATCGGCGTTGTCCAACACCCGCCGCACCGCCGCCGTCAGCGCGGCCACATCACCCGGCGGAAAGGACAGCCCGGTGACGCCGTCGACGATCGCCTCGCCGAGTCCGCCGGCCGTCGATGCCACCAACGGAATGCCTGCTGCCGCGGCCTCGAGGGCGATGATGCCGAAGGGTTCGTACCGGCTGGGAAGGACGATGGCGTCGGCGCCGTGCAGCCATCCGAGCAGATCGGAGTGGTTCAGGTTGCCGAGGAACGACACCGACCTGGCGACGCGGTGGGTGCGTGCCAGACCTGCCAGCCACCCGAACTGAGTGCCTTCGCCGGCGATGTGCAGCGTGGTGCCGGGGTGACTTCGTCTGACGCGTGGCAGAGCGGCTATGGCGTCCTGGATGCCCTTCTCGTATTCCAGACGACCGACGAACAGCAATTTCGCGGGCTCGGAGCGGGGCTGTCGGCGTCGGAAACTCCACGCGGATCCGTCGATGCCGTTGTGAATGACCGAGACCGTCGACTCGGCGACGTCGAACAGGGCTGTGACCTCGTCCTTCATCGACGCCGAGCACGCGATGATCGCGTCGGAATCGTTCGCGAGCCACCATTCGATCGAATGGACCTGGCGGTTGACGGTGCCCGAGATCCAGCCGCTGTGGCGTCCGGCCTCGGTGGCATGGATGGTCGAGACCAGCGGCACGTCGTAGAACTCCGCCAGAGCGATGGCCGGGTGCGCGACCAGCCAGTCGTGGGCGTGGACGACATCGGGCTGCCAGCCGTCGCCGAGGCCGGGTTTACCGAGGGCGACCCCTGCCCGCACCATGGCGTGCCCCATCGCCAGAGTCCACGCGAGCATGTCCTCTCCGAACACGAAGTGCGCCGGATCCTCGGCGACGGCGACCACCAGTACGCCGTCCTCGATGTGGTGGGAGGTGGGATGGGTGGACGCGTCGGTGCCGGTGGGTCGGCGAGAGAGAACGACGACCTCGTGCCCGCAGCGCACCAGCTCGGTCGCCAGGTGATGAACGTGGCGACCCAGCCCGCCGACCACGACGGGTGGGTACTCCCACGACACCATCAGAACTCTCATCTACGCCCCCCCTGGGCCTTCTCGGCGTGCACCGGGCAGTCTGCGTGCGTCCAGCGCCGCGAACAGTCCGTCTGCGTGATTCCATTGCCGTGCCAATTCTTCGGCTCGGGCCGGGTGCTGCTGCGCGGCAGCGATTTCACGTAGCGCATGTGCGTGGACGTGAGCTCGCTCTCGGGCGTATCCGGCCGCGGAGTCCTTGCTGACCATGAACGCCCAGTCGCTGGCCACGGCCATGAGTGTCTCACGCAGAATCTGATCGTCGACTCGATTGCGCAGTTCGGGGCCACCCGCCCGGCTTCGGACGGCACGGGAGGCGTCGACGGCATCGAGCGCGGTCCGGGACACCTCGGCGTTGAGCTTCACCAGGTCGGCGACGTCGTCGCCCGCCCACACGCGCCAGTCCTTGCCCGATCCCCAGGAAGAATCCTGCAGTTCGAGTGGGGCTCCGACGTATCCCCGTTCCCGGGCATCGTTCAGCGTTCCGACGGTGACTCCCGCGGCGGGCAGGGCGCGCATCAACTTTTCGAGCCACTGTGGCCCCTCGTGCCACCAGTGTCCGAACAGTTCGGTGTCGAACGCGGCCACCACCACGGCATCGCGGCCGATCCGCTCGGATTCGGAGATCAAGCGCCGACGCACCACGTCGACGAAGTCGGCGACGTGACGATCCACTGCTGCCGTGGCACGCTCGGGTTCGTAGGGAGCCTTGTCGTTCGAGTCGACGGTGCGGCCGGTCACCCGGGCCGGTTTGAGTCCGGTCGCGTGGTCGTAGGTGTGGAAATCCCGGTAGGCACCGTGGCCCGGGTAGCCGGACTTCGGTGACCAGACGCGGTAGCTGACCGGGAGATCGCGCCCGAACGCGACGACGTCCGAATCCCACACGGGCCGGCCGAGGGAGGTGTCGCCCCGCATGGCGGGGCCGTCGACCATGAAGTGCGAGACGCCTGCGGCCGCGTATTCGGTTTCCATACCGGGGGTGAATCCGCATTCCGGTGCCCAGATTCCGCGGGGAGTGGTGCCCCATCGGGCGGCGGCGTCGCGTAGGCCCTCGCTCAGGGAGAACCGCCGCAGTCTTTCGTCGAGCAACGGTTGGAACGGGTGCGCGAGCGGCCCACCCAGCAGTTCGACGATGCCCGTGTCGATCAGCGGACGAAGTACTGCCGAGCCGCCGTGTCGCCATCGCGTCTCGAAGCGGTCCAGAGCTGCGGCGGATGCCCGGTGTTCACGTATCGAGAGCGCGGGGTCGGTTGCCTCGTGCGCGCGTAGCTGCCAGTTTCCGAGCCAATGGTGCATGCCGGCCAGGCAATGTGGATCGTCGAGCTGGGCCGCGAGTACCGGGGTGACGCCGAGCGAGAGGACGTCGGCGTAACCGTCGTCGGCCAGCCGTTCCAGTGCCGCGGTCAGTGGGAGGTAGCAGTCGGCCCAGGACTGGTACAGCCATTCCTCGCCGACGGGCCACCTGCCGTGATTGGCCAACCAGGGCAGGTGGGAGTGCAGCACGAGGGAGAACATGCCCGGCACGGTGGCACCGGATGTCACCCGATCACCGCAGCCGAGCTCTTTCGGGCGACGGCGACCAGGTCGAGGCTGTCGTCGATTCGATCGGCCGCGATGTCGAAGTCGGCGATGGTGATCGCGGCGACGTCCTCGGCGAGTTCGGCAGGCCAGGGTTCACCGGCGAGTGCTCGTTCGATCTGTGCGTCGATGAAGGATCCGCCGTGTTTGGCGTCGAGGGCGGCCAGCGTGCTGCCGTGCCGGACTCCGGTGAGCTCGGTGACCTCGAGGCGGGCGGCGACGAGCAACTCGGTCAGTTCTGCCGCGTCGAGTTCGCGGGTGTGGAAGGGGTTGAGGGGAGTGTCGCGTCCGGGCGAGAAGGTGATGCGGTTCGGTGTGCTGATCAACAGCGTGCCGCCGGGCTCGAGGACGCGGTGCACTTCGGCCAGGAACGCTCCTTGATCCCAGAGGTGTTCGATGACCTGGAAGTTGACGACGACGCCGACCGAGGAATCCGCGAACGGAAGGCGGTCGAGATTGCCGCGCACCATCGTCACCGCGGGGTAGCGCGCGTGGACGTGCGTCGCGGCCGAGACGTCGTAGTCGAGGCCGACGACGCAGGCCGCAACCTCGGCAATCATGTTGGCTCCGTAGCCTTCTCCCGATCCGGCTTCGAGCACCGTGCGGTCGCGGCACCGCTCTGCGAGGGCACGGTAGACCACCTCGTGACGGCGGAACCAGTAGTTCTCCTCGGCGATGCCGGGCACAGTCCGCTCGCCGGTGAGGGGGAGTGGTTCCGGTGCCGGTGTCCGAGCCGATGAATCGTTCACCGACGGAAGGTTAGTGCCTCCGGCGATGAGGTAAGCCAACGTGGTCTCCATAACAGTCGGGGTGCGGATGTATGGTCGACCGGGCAGGGAGGTAAGTTACCCACCAGTAACTACGGTGGGGTAACCTCGTAGCGGAACGTAGAACTGCACCAACCGTTCGACTTGCAGCAACCGTTAGAACACTCACGATCAGCAGAACATGACCAGGAGGTCGACGCAGACCCATGACGAACATCGTTGTTTTGATCAAGCAGGTTCCAGACACATGGTCCGAGCGCAAGCTCAGCGACGGTGACTACACCCTCGATCGCGAGGCTGCAGACGCCGTTCTCGACGAGATCAACGAGCGGGCCGTCGAAGAAGCCCTGCTCATCAAGGAAGCTCAGGGCGGTGAGGTCAAGGTTCTGTCCGCAGGCCCCGATCGCGCCACCGACGCGATCCGCAAGGCTCTGTCGATGGGCGCGGACAGCGCGGTACACCTCAACGACCCGAGCCTGCACGGCTCCGACGCCATCCAGACCGGGTACGCCCTGGCTGCGGCACTGGGCAACGTCGCGTTCGAGAACGACGAGCCTGCCGATCTCATCATCGCGGGTAACGAGGCCACCGACGGCCGTACCGGCGCAGTTCCGGCGATCATCGCCGAATACCTGCAGATCCCGGCCCTGACGCAGCTGCGCAAGCTGTCGGTCGCAGACGGCAAGGTCACCGGCGAGCGCGAGACCGACGAGGGCATCTTCGGACTCGAAGCCACGCTGCCCGCCATCGTGAGCGTCACCGAGAAGATCAACGAGCCGCGGTTCCCGTCGTTCAAGGGAATCATGGCCGCCAAGAAGAAGACGGTGCAGACCATCACTCTGGCCGACATCGGTGTCGAGGACGGCATCGTCGGCGTCGACAACGCCGGAACGACGGTCACCTCGTCCACCCCCAAGCCTCCCAAGACTGCCGGCGAGCGGCTCACCGACGACGGCGACGGTGGCGACAAGATCGCCACCTACCTCGTAGGCCAGAAGATCATCTGATCCCGCCCCACCGAGCAATCGAAGACCAACGAGGAGCAAAGTCATGGCAGAAGTACTCGTGCTCGTGGAGCACGTCGAAGGAACACTGAAGAAGGTCAGCTCCGAGCTGATCACCGCGGCCCGCGCACTGGGTGAGCCGTCCGCGGTCGTCACCGGCCCGGTCGGTACCGCCGACAAGGTCGCCGACGCGTTGACCGAGGCCGGTGCCGAGAAGATCTACGTCGCCGAGTCCGACGACGTCGACGGTTTTCTCGTCACGCCGAAGGTCGACGTCCTGTCGTCCCTCGCCGAGTCGGTCTCGCCTGCGGCGATCATCACCGCAGCGACGATCGAGGGCAAGGAAGTTGCCGGCCGCCTCGCCGCCCGTCTGGGCTCGGGCTACCACAACGACGTCGTCGCGATCAACGGCGACGGCAGTGCCGTCTACTCCATCTTCGGTGGTGCGTTCACCGTCGAGGCCAAGGCCAACGGCGACGTCCCCGTCCTCTCGCTGCGCCCCGGCGCAGTCGAGGCAGAGCCGAAGGCCGGAGCGGGAACCCGCGAGACCGTCGAGGTCCCGGCGCAGGAAGAGGGCACCGTCAAGGTCACCTCGCGTGACCCGATCGTCGGCGGCGACCGTCCGGAACTGACCGAAGCAACGGTCGTCGTCTCCGGTGGCCGTGGCGTCGGCAGCGCCGACAAGTTCACCGTCGTCGAGGATCTGGCAGATTCGCTGGGTGCCGCGGTGGGTGCCTCGCGTGCCGCCGTGGACTCCGGTTACTACCCGGGCCAGTTCCAGGTGGGCCAGACGGGCAAGACCGTCTCCCCGCAGCTGTACGTTGCACTCGGCATTTCCGGAGCCATCCAGCACCGTGCCGGCATGCAGACCTCGAAGACCATCGTCGCGGTGAACAAGGACGAGGAAGCACCCATCTTCGAGATCGCCGACTACGGCATCGTCGGTGACCTGTTCAACGTCGCGCCTCAGCTGACCGAGGCCGTCAAGAAGCACAAGGGATAGCCTCTCGGCGAAAATCTCTGCTCGACGGGCCCTCATCGCGATTGCGGTGGGGGCCCGTCGCGTTTCGACGGGCGCAATCGTGTTCATGCAAACTCTTCCGACACTTCTCCTCGGCGATGCCCGGTAGTCTTCCCCACTCGTTAGACACACCTCATGACCACTTCCGTCATGAGCTCGACTGCATCGATCGTCCCGGCCACCGACCGCTATTCGCTCGTGTTGTCCACCGACCCCGAACACCGACTCGCGGCGCAGCGCCTGCGCTACGACGTGTTCGCCTCCGAGCCCGGCTTTGCCATACCCACCGACACGGACGGTCTGGACGCCGACCGGTTCGACGATTTCTGCGACCACCTTCTCGTTCGCGACCAGTGGACCGACACGTTCGTCGGTTGCTATCGCATGTTGCCGCCGCAGGCCGCGGTGTCGGCAGGCGGCTATTACACCGCAACCGAATTCGACATCTCCGCGCTCGATCCTGTCGGAACGAACATCGTCGAAATGGGCAGGGCTGCTGTGCATCCCGACCACCGATCGGGGTCGGTCCTCGGCCTGATGTGGGCGGGAATCCTGCACTACCTCGACGTGACGGGATACGAGTGGGTGATGGGTTGCGTGTCGGTTCCGATGCAATCGGCTCCCGGGGAAGCGGTCGGGGCCAACGTGCGTGGTGTTCGCGACCGGCTGTTGGATCGACACGCGACAGCGGTCGACAGGCGGGTCGTGCCCTACAACCCCGTGGTCGTCGACGGCGTCGATCTCCTCGACATTCCGGCGGCGAAGCGAACGTCCATGCCGCCGTTGATGAATGGTTACCTCCGGCTCGGTGCCTCCATCTGCGGTGAGCCCGCCCACGACCCGGAATTCGGAGTGGCGGATTTCGTCGCGCTCCTCGGCCTGCACGAGGCCAACACCAGGTATCTGGACCGTCTTCGTTCTGCAGCAACGACATTCGAGTCGGGTGCCCGATGACGCAACCCCTGGTTCGCGCACACGCCTGGATGCCGTCCTCGCCGTGCAGTGACGGGTGTCTGCCGAAGAATCCGCCCACGGTGCGTCGAATCGTCCTCGTTCTGCGCATCGCTGCGGCAATCGCGGCCTTCGCGCTGTTGCCGCTGTTGGTCGTCCTGGGGGTGCCCTTTCCCCGGGTTCGGCACGCGTTGACGCGGCTGGGCGCTCGGATGCTGCTATCGGCCATCGGCATCGATCTCACCGTGCTCGATACACGCTCGGAGCGAGAGCGGTCGCGTACGGCAGGTGGTGCCCTGCACGTCTCCGGACACATTTCGTGGACCGACGTCGTCGTCCTCACGGCAGTGCGCCCGTCGACGTTCGTTGCGCGAGCCGATCTGGTGGACTGGCCGCTGCTCGGGCGACTGGCCCGGGCGATGAAGGTGCTCCCCATCGATCGCGCACGACTGCGTGAGCTCCCGGCCGTTGTCGACCAGGTTGCCGACCGAATCCGCGCGGGCGCTTCGGTCGTGGTGTTCCCCGAGGCCACCACCTGGTGTGGGTTGGCCTACGGATCGCTTCGCCCGGCTCTGTTGCAGGCTGCCATCGATTCCGAGACGTGGGTGCAGCCCATCCGGCTGCGCTATCTCGATCGACACGGCGAACCGACCACCGCGACGTGCTTCGTCGGAGACGAGACGATCGGAGCGTCGATCGGCCGCATCTTCCGGCTCGCCGGACTGCGCGCCGAGGTCGAGTTCACCGCCCCGGAAGCGCCCGGCGGCGATCGACACGACCTCGCGCGGCGCTGCGAGGTGGCGATTCGACGCGACGACGGAGTGGAGCCTGCGGAACGACCCCGGAAGGACGTCTACGACCCGACGGTGCACGAAGTGATGGCCGAAGCCGAGCGAAGCCCCAGCGCGCCGACGGTTGCAGCCGCCTGATTCGCAGCTGACCCGGGCGACCGTGGACCCACCTCGCGCAGGTAGGTCCGCGGTCGCTCGACCGGGTATCGTCGAGCGCGTTATGCCTTCTGTGCGCAGTACGCCTGCCCCCACCCCGCCGCAGCCATCGGTGTACCTCGATCACGCCGCGACCACTCCCATGTTGCCGTGTGCGATCGAGGCGATGAACTCCGTGTTCGGCACCGTCGGGAACGCATCGTCGCTGCACACCTCGGGCCGGTCCGCCCGTCGCCGGGTCGAGGAATCTCGCGAGTCGATCGCCGCGGACCTCGGTGCGCGCCCGTCCGAGGTGATCTTCACCTCCGGTGGTACCGAAAGCGACAATCTCGCCGTCAAGGGCATCTTTTCGGCCCGTCGAGACTCGAACGCCGCACTGACCAGGATCATCGCCAGCTCGGTGGAGCATCACGCCGTGCTCGACGCGGTGGAGTGGCTCGTCGCGCACGAAGGGGCGAGTGTCACCTGGCTCCCGGTCGACGACGAGGGCCGGGTCACCCCCGATGTGCTGCGCGCCGAGCTGGCTCTGCACGCAGACGAGACCGCGCTGGTGACGGTCATGTGGGCCAACAACGAGATCGGCACCGTCATGCCGATCGCCGAACTCGCATCGGTGGCCGCGGAGTACGGCGTTCCGATGCACAGCGACGCAGTGCAGGCCGTACCGCACCTACCAGTGGGATTCGCCGACAGCGGTCTTTCCGCCCTGAGTATCGCTGCGCACAAGTTCGGGGGCCCGCAGGGCGTCGGAGCCCTGTTGCTGGGCCGTCAGGTCCCGTGCGTGCCGCTGTTCCACGGTGGTGGTCACGAACGTGACGTCCGGTCCGGCACGCCCGACACGGCCGGCGTCGTCGCGATGGCGGCCGCACTGCGATCGACGGTGCAGAACCTGTCGCTGCACGGGGAACGAACTCGCGCGTTGCGTGATCGACTCATCACCGGGGTTCGCGAGGTGGTGCCCGACGCCATCCTCAACGGCCCGGAGGGCGACGGGCGGCTCGCCGGAAACGTGCACTTCACCTTCCCCGGGTGCGAGGGGGATTCGCTGTTGATGCTTCTCGACGCCGCGGGCATAGAATGTTCGACGGGATCCGCCTGCACGGCGGGTGTGGCGAGCGCGAGCCATGTTCTGATCGCGCTCGGGTGCGATCCGGGCGTGGCCCGCGGATCCCTTCGGTTCTCTTTGGGAACCGGCTCGTCCGATTCGGACATCACCACTGTGCTTGCGGCCCTGCCGCAGGTCGTCGAACGTGCTCGTGCCGCCGGACTTGCTGGCGTCGGAGCTCGAGGAGGAAATCGCTGATGCGTGTTCTTGCTGCCATGAGCGGGGGAGTCGACTCCGCAGTCGCCGCGGCTCGAGCCGTCGACGAGGGGCACGACGTCGTGGGCGTTCACCTGGCGCTGTCCACCGCTCCCGGGGCGCTGCGGACCGGCTCTCGCGGGTGCTGCTCGAAAGAAGACGCCGGGGATGCACGCCGAGCTGCCGACGTCCTCGGAATACCGTTCTACGTCTGGGACTTCGCGGATCGGTTCAAAGAAGACGTCATCGACGACTTCGTCGCCTCGTACGCCGCGGGGGAGACTCCCAACCCGTGCCTGCGGTGCAACGAGAAGATCAAGTTCTCCGCGCTCGCGGACCGCGCGTTGGCACTGGGCTTCGACGCCGTCGCGACCGGGCACTACGCGCAACTGCACGACGGAGTTCTGCGGCGTGCGGTGGACGCCGACAAGGATCAGTCCTACGTGCTGGCCGTCCTGAACCGAGGACAGCTTTCGCGTGCGATGTTCCCCATCGGCGACACCCCCAAGTCCGAGATTCGCGAGGAAGCAGCCGAGCGGGGTCTCGCCGTCGCCGACAAGCCGGACAGTCACGACATCTGCTTCATTCCCTCGGGCGACACCCGGGCCTTCCTCGGCGCACACATCGGTGTTCGTCCCGGCAAGGTCGTCGACTCCGAGACCGGAGTCGAGTTGGCGGACCACGACGGTGTGCACGGCTTCACCATCGGCCAGCGTAAGGGTCTCGGGGTGGAAGGACCGGCCGTGGACGGCCGTCCGCGCTACGTCACCTCGATCGAACCGGACACCGGCACCGTCATGGTCGGTTCGGCGCAGAAGCTGGACGTCTGGTCCATCACCGGAGACCGCGCAGTGTGGACCGAGGGCACCGCGCCCACCGGGCCCATCGAATGCGTCGTACAGGTTCGGGCGCACGGCGGGCTGACCGACGCGGTTGCCGAGGCCGTCGGCGACGGGATGGAGATCCAGCTCCGGGCACCCTTGACCGGTGTCGCCAAAGGGCAGGCAGCGGTGTTGTACCGCAAGGACATTCACGGTGACATCGTGATCGGCAGCTCGACCATCTCGGGCACCCGATCCGAGCGCGAGTGACCCCGAGCACGTTCGGAGGGCTGGCGACCGGCATAGGTTCGTGGCCCGGCACCGACGTTCGTGAGGCCGTCGCCATCGTCCTCGGCGAGCTGGGTGAACTGCCACACGTGGTCGAACTGCCAGGGCGCGGGCTCGGTGCCGACATGATCGGCCGCACCGGAGCCATCATGGTCGACGTCGAACTCGACGTCCGGACGTCGGGCTACCGCGTCGTACCGCGTCCGATGCTGGCCGGTCGCCGTGCGACCGACTTTCTCACCGAGGATCTGGACGTGCTCGAGGAACTGTGGGAGGTTGCGGGACTACGCGGTGCCGGCCGGACCATCAAGGTGCAGGCTGCAGGACCGTTCACCATGGCCGCGCAGGTCGAATTGCGGCACGGACACCGCGCGCTGACCGACCGCGGCGCTCTACGGCACTTCGCGGAATCCCTCGGCGAAGGGCTGCGCCTGCACTGCGCAGAAGTGGCACGCAGACTCTCGGCGAACGTGGTGGTCCAACTCGACGAACCCAGTCTCGCCGCCGTTCTCGCGGGCAGTCTGACCGGGATCACCGGTATCGACTCGGTGCGCGCGATCCCGGAACCGGAGGTTCTGGACCTGCTCGACTCACTGATCGACACCATCGCGTTACCGGTCGCTGTGCACTGCTGTGACGGGGGAGCTCCCGTCGATCTGCTGCGCCGAACCCGAGCCGTCGCGGTGGCCGTGGATGCACACGAGCTGCGCCGAACCGACCTCGATGCGCTGGGAGAGCTGCTCCAGGCCGGCAAGACCCTCGTACTGGGATCGGTGCCGTCGGCAACCCCGGACCGACCACACTTGTGGCGCGAGTGCGCCGAGCCCGGTGTGAAGTTGGTCGACAGCCTCGGCTTCGATCGTTCGATACTCGCTTCGCAGGTGTCGGTGACGCCGTCCTGCGGCTTGGCCGGAAGCACGCCCGAGTGGGCTCGTCGAGCAACGGCTCTCACCCACGAGGTTGTCGCGGCTTATCGGGACGCACCCGAATCGTTGTGACCACGGACCGGGACATTGTGACGAAACACAGTGTGCCGAGTCGGAATGCCTGGAGCGTCCTGCGGCTCCGTCCCGGGTCGTTCGGGACGTACAACAGGTGTGACATCATTCACACGGCCGTCGGGGGTCTGCTTTGAATCGGTGGGAGTTCGTACATGGCATCAGGTGGTCGCGGCTTCGATGAAGTCGCCTCCCTCCGACGTTCCGGCCGGCATCGACGCGGAGTTCTGGCCAAACTCGCCGCCGCCACGTCGGATTGGTACCGGGCTCCGCACGACTTCGAATGGATCCTCAACCACCGGTCCACTCGTCCACTGACGGGAATCATCCGGGTCGTCTTCGGCACCGCCGTCCTGATGTATGCCCTCACGTCGATTCTCATGTTGTTCAGCGATCTCGGCCCCACCGGCTCGCCGGCAATCGGGTGGGTCTTCTTCGTCCTGTTCATGCAGGTACTCGTTGCCGCACGGTGCGTGTTCGGCCCGATCCCCGGGAAGAAGTTCTTCGTCGGGTTCCTGGCGTTCGGCGACATTCTGACCACCTCGGTGCTGGTGTTGTACGCGCCGGTCGCGTCCCTGATCGGAACGGTGCTGTTCGCCGTCACCGGAGCGTTCTGTACGTATTTCCTCAGCCCTCGATTGCTCGTCGCCCACCTGGTGTGGACGGCGACGTTCATCATCGGCTTCGGTATTCGCACGTTCCTCGCTGTGATGGACGGCGAGGTGGTTGCCGTCGACGGACCGGCGGTCGCGACGGCGACGGTGGTGCTGTTGCTGGCAACGGTGGCGGTACCGGTGTTCGCGCAGGTGGCGTGGACGACGTTGTCCAACGACGCCAAGCGGTCGGTACTCGACCCTCTGACCGGGGTGTACAACCGCCGCGGTATCGACAGTGAACTGCTCGACCTGTGGCAGCTCGCGAACAAACGCGGACTGTCGATGGCGTTCCTGGTGGTCGACATCGACAAGTTCAAGGCCGTCAACGACCGCTACGGCCACAGCCGGGGCGACGAGGTCATCGTCCGGGTCGCGGATCGGCTGCGCAGACTGGCCCGCCACCACGGCGGAGTGCTCACGCGAACCGGTGGCGAAGAATTTCTGCTGGCCGTCGTCGGACATGCGCAGAGCACCGTCGACCTCGGCGTCGATGTGGTCCGCGTGCTGTGCGACCACCGGGACGACATTCCGATCACGGCGAGCGTCGGTATGGCACTGCTGCGTGAGGACTCCGCGCTGTGGGACGTGGGCACCTCCGTCGTGGGACGAGCGGCTCGCACGGCGGACGCGGCGATGTACCGGTCCAAGCAGTCCGGCGGGAACAGTGTGGTCGTCGACGAGATCTGACACGGGGATCTGCGATGATCGAGACATGTATCGACTCTCGGACGCCCAGCGGCGCGGTCTGCCCGCCGGTGTCCTGCTCTCGGTGATGGCCTCCGTCCTCGGCGGTATCTACTCCGACGACTTCCTGACCGGATTCGCGCTGACTGCCGGAATCTGCGCGGTGGCGTTGATCGCCGCCACCCTGCTGCTGGGCCTGATGGGCAGATAGCCTTCCGGACGCAGGATCGTTTCGATGTCGGTGCCGTCGGATAATCTTCGTCACGTGCCTGAGCCGACCGAACTGCCTGCAGGAACCGACGATGCCGCCGAGGCTGCCGGAGTCGAACTCGATCCTGCCACCCCTGCCGACCGCGAGCGGTGGCAGACACTGGTCGAGGAAGTACGTGGACATCAATTTCGCTACTACGTACGTGATTCGCCCATCGTCTCGGACGGTGAATTCGATGCCCTGCTGCGCGAACTGAACGATCTCGAACAAGCCCACCCGGACCTGCGCACGGCCGACTCACCGACCCAACTCGTGGGCGGTGGTTTCGCGACGGAGTTCACCGCCGTCGACCATCTGGAACGAATGCTGAGCTTGGACAACGTGTTCGATCACGACGAGCTCCGCGCGTGGGCCAAGCGGGTCGAGACCGAGGCCGGTCCGGATCTGCACTACCTGTGCGAAGTCAAGATCGACGGTGTGGCGTTGAACCTGGTGTACGAGAACGGAACTCTCGTGCGCGGTGCGACCCGAGGTGACGGGCGGACCGGCGAGGACGTCACGCTCAATGCTCGGACGATCGATGACATCCCCGATACCTTGACCGGCAGCGCCGAATATCCGATCCCGGAGCTGCTCGAGGTGCGCGGTGAGGTGTTCTTCCGGCTCGAGGACTTCCAAGCACTCAACGCGGCGCTCGTCGAGGAGGGCAAACCCCCGTTCGCCAATCCGCGGAACTCGGCGGCGGGCTCGCTTCGTCAGAAGAACCCGGCCGTGACCTCGAAACGGCGTCTCGGCATGATCTGTCACGGCTTCGGACGGATGGTCGGGTTCACCCCCGATTCGCAATGGCACGCCTACGAGGCTCTGCAGGCGTGGGGTCTGCCGATCTCCACCCACACGACGCGCGTGCAGGGCATCGACGCCGTCGTCGAGAAGGTCGAGTACTGGGACAAGCACCGCCACGACGTCGAGCACGAGATCGACGGCCTGGTGGTCAAGATCGACGAGATGTCGTTGCACCGTCGGCTCGGAACGACGTCGCGAGCACCGCGGTGGGCCATCGCGTACAAGTACCCACCCGAGGAAGTCACCACCACCCTGCTGGACATTCGCGTCAGCGTCGGCCGAACCGGTCGAGTGACTCCGTTCGCGTACATGACGCCGGTGCTCGTCGCGGGGTCCACGGTGTCTCTCGCGACCCTGCACAACGCGTCGGAGGTCAAGCGCAAGGGCGTTCTGATCGGTGACACCGTCACGATTCGCAAAGCGGGAGAGGTCATTCCGGAGGTGCTCGGCCCGGTCGTCGACGCCAGGACCGGCGACGAGACCGAATTCGTCATGCCCACCGAATGCCCGGAATGCTCGACGCCGTTGGCACCCGCGAAGGACGGCGACGCGGACCTGCGCTGCCCCAATTCGCAGTTCTGCCCGGCGCAACGCCGTGAGCGTGTGTTCTTCGTGGCCGAACGGCAGCGTTTCGACATCGAGGGTCTCGGATACGAAGCGGCGACGGATCTTCTGGCCACCGGTGCGATCGAGGACGAGGGCGATTTGTTCTCGCTCACCGAAGAAGACCTGATGAAGACGGCGATCTTCCGCACGAAATCGGGCGCATTGTCGGCCACCGGTCGCAAACTGCTCGACAATCTGTCCTCCGCCAAGAATCAGCCTCTGTGGCGAGTGCTGGTGAGCCTGTCCATTCGCCACGTCGGCCCCTCCGCCGCACGAGCCCTCGCCGGAGAATTCGGCAGCCTCGAGCGCATCGAAGCAGCGTCCGTCGAGGAGTTGTCGGCGGTGGACGGGGTGGGCGGCACCATCGCGGCTGCTGTGTCCGAATGGTTCGAGGTCGACTGGCACCGGGCCATCGTGGAGAAGTGGCGGAATGCCGGTGTGCGGATGGAGGACGAGCGAGACGCCTCCATCGAGCGCAATCTGGAAGGCCTGTCGATCGTCGTCACCGGTTCGCTCGAGTCCTACTCGCGCGACGAGGCCAAAGAGGCGATCTTGCTGCGGGGCGGAAAGGCCGCCGGTTCGGTTTCGAAGAAGACGGCGTTCGTCGTCGTCGGTGAATCGCCCGGTTCGAAGCACGACAAGGCCGTCGAGCTCGGCGTACCGGTCCTGGACGAGGCAGGGTTCACGCGTCTGTTGACCGAAGGCCCGGACGCAGTGTCGGAGCCGACGACGGACACCGACGCGTCGCAGTAGGGGAGACCGGGCGAGTTCCGGTGATCAGGTAAGGACGGTTGCGACGATCCCGGCGAGGTAACCGAGTCGGGCTACCTCCGACGGCCTGAACTCGGGCCCTCCCGGCCGGCCGAGCATCAGCACGGTGCCGGTGGTGCCGAGGGGAGCGGCAGCGATCTTGGTGTCCATGTCCCGCCACACCTGAGGTACCCAGTCTGCGTCGGAGTCGAGTGCGGCGGGAGAGGTCAACGGGAACCAGGGCAGTTCGGCGGCGTGTGTTTCGGGTGCGCCCGGGCTACCGACCAGGCGGAACGGACCGTGCGCGTTGGTGGCCACCACGGTGCTCCAGCCCACGCGCAGAACGCGGGGAGCGCCGTCGACCAGAACTTGCAGACGGTCGTCGGATGCCGCTGCGACCCGGTCGATCAGTTCCAGTTCGCGATGGGTGTCGAGAACGCCGGTGTACGGGCGGATCGAGTCGACGCGGACGTCGGTGAGGTTCTCGGCTGCAGTGATCAGTGTGTCGGGAAGCGAACCGGGCGCAACGTCGACCACCAGGTCGTCGACCGCGTAGCCGTCGCCGCGTTCGATGACGTCGAGCGAGAGGATGTCCGCTCCGACCGAGCCGAGGGCCACGGCCAGCGATCCGAGGCTGCCCGGCCGGTCGGGCAGCTGCACGCGGAGCAGGTAGGACATGGCACGCTCCCTTTCGACGTCTGGCGTAGTTCAGGGAACACTGTGCACCCCCGGCGCGAGCAATCTTTGCATCTTCGACCTGGCCGGCTCGACACGCAACGCGGGACGTGACAATTCTGACACTCGTGCGGGCGAGATCGGCGGCCGATCGAGACCGCTGACCGGGAGTGAGGTCGGCGAAACGGTGCGCACTAGGCTGGACCGCGTTCGCGGACCTGTGCGGTTCGCTCTGCGCAAATACGGGGCCGGTTCCTGCAGGCCCCACTCCTACTGTGTGAAAGGGGTCTACGCGGTGCCCGATATCTCCCGCGACGAGGTCGCTCACCTCGCCCGGCTGTCGCGCTTGGCTCTCAGCGACGCCGAACTCGACGAGTTCGCCGGCCAGTTGGATTCGATCCTCCATCACGTCAAGACCGTCGCCGAGGTGGCGACGGACGACGTTGCGCCGACAGCCAACCCCAGCGACATCGTCAATGTGACGCGTCCCGACGTGATCGTTCCCGGTCTGACGCCGGAGCAGTCGCTGTCCGGAGCACCGAATGCCGAGGAGGGCCGTTTCGCGGTGCCGCAGATTCTGGGAGAGAGCGAATGACCGACCTGACCAAGCTCGACGCGTCCGAGCTCGCCGACCGTATCCACTCGCGTGACGTCAGTGCGGTGGAGGTGACCCGGGCACATCTGGATCGGATTGCCGAGGTCGACGGCGACCTTCACGCTTTTCTGCATGTGGCGAGCGCGCAGGCGCTGGCCGCGGCCAACGACGTCGACGCCGGGCTGGCCGCGGGCTCGGCACCGGCCTCACCGCTCGCCGGGGTGCCGTTGGCGCTCAAGGACGTGTTCACCACCACCGACATGCCGACCACCGCCGGCTCGAAGATTCTCGACGGGTGGGTGTCGCCGTACGACGCGACGCTGACCTCGAAGCTGCGAGCCGCGGGCATTCCGGTTCTCGGCAAGACCAACATGGACGAGTTCGCGATGGGCTCCTCGACCGAGAACTCCGCGTACGGACCGACCAAGAACCCCTGGGACACCACCCGGATTCCGGGCGGCTCGGGAGGCGGAAGCGCGGCTGCGCTCGCCTCGTTCCAGGCACCGTTGGCCATCGGCACCGACACCGGTGGATCCATCCGGCAGCCCGCGGCACTGACCGGCACCGTGGGAACCAAGCCGACGTACGGCAGCGTCTCGCGGTACGGACTCATCGCCTGCGCCTCCTCGCTGGATCAGGGTGGACCCTGTGGTCGTACGGTGCTCGACACCGCGTTGCTGCACGAGGTCATCGCGGGTTACGACCCGCGGGATTCCACGTCGGTCGACACCCCGGTTCGTCCCGTCGTCGAGGCGGCCCGAGAGGGCGCTCGCGGCGACCTGACCGGAGTGAAGGTGGGTGTGGTCAAGGAGTTGCACTCGGACAACTATCAGTCCGGTGTCATCTCGTCCTTCGACGCCGCCGTGGCCGCATTGACCTCACTCGGTGCCGAGGTGGTCGAGGTGTCGTGCCCCAACTTCGTCCACGCATTGGCTGCGTACTACCTGATTCTCCCGTCCGAGGTGTCGTCCAACCTGGCTCGGTTCGACGGAATGCGGTACGGCCTGCGTGCGGGCGACGACGGCCACCACAGCGCCGAGTCGGTCATGGCCACCACCCGCGCTCAGGGGTTCGGGCCGGAGGTCAAGCGCCGCATCATGATCGGCACCTACGCGCTGTCGGCCGGTTACTACGACGCGTACTACGGGTCGGCCCTGAAGGTCCGCACCTTGATCGCGCAGGATTTCGACGCGGCATACGAGAAGGTGGATGTGCTCGTATCGCCGACGACCCCGACGACGGCATTCCCGTTGGGCGACAAAGTCGACGACCCGATGGCGATGTATCTCAACGATCTGTGCACCCTGCCCACCAACCTCGCCGGCCACTGCGCGATGTCGGTGCCGTCCGGTCTGGCGTCCGAGGACGGTCTGCCGGTGGGTCTGCAGATCATGGCTCCCGCGTTCGCAGACGAGCGGCTCTACCGCGTCGGCGCTGCGTACGAGGTTGCCCGCGGCGATCTGCGGTAGTTCGAGGTGTTGCATCGGTGGGCCGCCCGGTTGGCGCATCTGCCCTTGCTCGGTGGAGCGGTCCCGGTCATCGGATTGGCGGCGGCCACGGTGCTGGCGATCGTGGCCGCCGGTGCGATCGTGGTTCGCATCCGCCGTGGCCGTCCGCTCGGCTCGCCCGTCGGTGGGCTGAGCGCACTGGGCCTGGCAGCGGCGCTCCTGGTGGCGACCGCCGTACTGACCAACCTGACGGTGACCCGGTACCCCACGGCCGCGTCGGCACTCGGGCGTGCGCCGGTCGTGCACGTCGAAGGACACGGCCGGTTGTTCGACGTGGAGGTGCCCGGCACGGTGTCGCAGTTCCGTGCTCGTCCGGCGACGGTCTATCTCCCGGCCGCGTACGACGACGGAGCGGACGACCTCCCGGTACTGGTGTTGCTCACCGGACAGCCCGGCCACGTGGTCGACTGGATCGAAGGTGGTCGACTACCGCAGACGATGGACGCGTTCGCGGCACGGCACGGCGGCGTCGCCCCGGTTGTCGTCGTCGCCGACGGACTGGGGGACACCGAAGCCAACCCGATGTGCATGGATTCGGACCTCGGTAATGCTGCGACGTATCTGACAGTCGATGTCCCGCAGTGGGTTCGGTCGAACCTCCACGTGTCCTCGGACCCGCGATCCTGGGCGGTCGGCGGGTACTCCTACGGCGGAACCTGCGCCCTTCAGCTCGCGACGATGGACCCGTCGGCGTACCCCACATTTCTCGACATCTCCGGTGAGGACGAACAACGTCGTGGCACCAGAGCGGAGTCGGTCCTTGCTGCGTACGGGGCGGACACACCGGCCGACGAGGATCGGTTCGATCGTTCTACGCCGCTGAACGTGCTCTCCCGCAACAGCTTTCCCGACTCTGCCGGTGCCTTCGTCGTCGGAGCCGACGACGAGGAGTTCAGGCCGCAGACCGAGCGGTCCTACCGGGCAGCCGCCGCCGCGGGCATGGATGTGCACTACAGCGAGCTGCCGGGAGGACACTCGATGCAGGTCTGGGCTCCGGCGCTCGATCAGGAGATGGACTGGCTCGGCAATCGGCTCGGTCTGCTCGGCTGACGGACCAGCACTCCCTTTTCCGGCGGCCCCTCTCGTTAGCGGCAGCGAGCCATGGCCTCGCCTTGGTCGGTCCCGTATCGATGGCCGTGGCCCGACGTGACATCCAATGCGGCGAGCAGGTCGACGGACGTCTGCAGGAAGCCGACGACAGGCAACCACGGCGGCCGTGGGGCGTCAGTCGTGAACGTCGTCGTATCCGGCGGCGACCACAACAGATCGAGAGACCATCGCGCGACGGGGTCCGAGGAGTTGGCCAGGACGGCGGCACCGTCGGTGTCGACCGATCCCGCGGGCGGGCCGGCCCAGACAGCTCCGCAGAGTGACGAAATGTTCTGTTGCACGGCAAGGTACGCATCACTTCCTGCAACCGAACCCAGGCTCTGGCCGTACACGACGACTTTCGGTGTGGTCGGCTCCGCCGCCGCTCGTGTGGCGACCGCTCGAACCACGGCGTTCGCGGACCGGCGGGCGTCGTCCTCGGCGAACAGGAAGGTCGCCCAACTCGGCTTGTCGGAGTACTGCACCGCCACCGTCGCGACGTCACCGCCGAACGTTCTTTCGGCCCCGGTGATCGCATTCTCGTCCACCCAGCCGGACCCGGTGGGAATCGCGACCACGACGACGCTGCGTTCGAAGGCTCCAGCCCGTTCCATCTCGGAGACGGCCAGTGCCACACGCTCGTCCGGTGTCGCGGCCGACTCGAGTCCCACGTACGTCCGTACGGTGTCGAGATCCTGCCCTCCCGACGCGAACGCGCGGCCCTCGCGTCCCAGCGTGCGCCACGGTGCCGAGGATCCGGGACCGCCGGATCTCGTCTCCGATGTCGGGGCGGCCACTGCGTCGTCCATCGCAGAGTTCGAGGCCGAGTACGAGGCCGACAGAGTGGACCGCACGAACGGAACGGCCAGGGTGTATAACAGCGCAGCGACCGTGACGAGCATTGCCACGCAACGGTTCCGGCCCAGAGTGGAGCAGATTCGCCGTAGCGCGCTACCGGCTCCGCACAGTACGAGCGCAACGCACAGGGCACCCCCGGTAACGTCGACGGCGTAGCTCCAGCTCACCGGCTCGACGTCCATCGCGGCTCGTAATCGATTCTGCCAGTGCATGTTCGAGGCCAACGCAACGCTCGAGATCAGTGCAGCAGTGACGACGGTCCACGCTCGTAGTCGTAGCGACGCGGGCCGTCGTCGCCCGAACACCCGTCGGCCCGCCCATGCGACCGTCAGAGCGAGTGCCACCATGATTCCGGTGAACAGGGCTGCGGTGGCGGTGGAGCGGGGCAGAAGTGACGGAGCCGAGGAGATCGCCACAGCCGCTGCAACGGACACCGACGTGCCGAGTCTCGGCAAGCGAATACGGTTGGGCGAGAGGATATCCGATGCGACCGGGGTCTCGACCCCACGGTTCGGGATGGCCGTGGTGGACATCAGCGTCGGTAGGTGAGGGTCGGGGTCATCGACACACGCCGGTACCGCGCGACAACGAGTGCGATCAGCAGCGTCAGCGCCAGCACGGCTCCGAACAGTGTCAGGGGCATGGCGGGTTCGGCGACCGGTGCACCGAACGATTGTCGCCAGGAATTGAGGTCGACTGCCGTGGCCGCCACGACCGCAGCTGCGTCGCAGATCTGCCGGGCCCCCTCCTCGGTGCGATGGTCACAGGCGTCGTGCATGCGACTGTCGAGTTGGGCGTCGATCGCCCTGCGCCATTGTGGGTCGACGGTCGTCCCCGTCGCGCTCGCGTACCGGAGCAGGTCGTATCCCAGGTCGTGGGCTCGGCACGCAGCCTCGAACTCGGGTGGCAGTGGGATCGGGGACGAGCAATCCCCGCCGGGATTGCTCGCCATCCCGTCCTGCACCGCGGGCCGGTAGCCCATGACGTCTGCGAAGTCGCTCGGGATGGTCGACGCAGCGTCCTCGGCGGGTTCGGTGACCAGTGCACGAACGGTCGGTGCCACGGGGGAGCGACGGTCCTCGGTGGGTGACGACGTTGCTGCTCCCGTCGTGGCGGTCACGACGACGATGGCAGCTGCCACGCACATCAGGGTGCGAGATATGTTCCGGCTCATGAGGATCGACGCTAAGTTCGGCCGGCCGAGGCGAGCATCGCTCCGAGGTTCGGCTGTGGTGAGTGCCCCCGGGACCGGTTCGACGCGGTCCTGATACCTCCGAGCCATGCCGAACCGATACCCCGGTACGAGGACGCCGGCGGTCGATGCTGCCTAGGCTCGAGACGTGCGAAAGAAAAGGTCGACGAGTCTCGAACTCGGGGTACGTGCTCGGCGCCGGGTGCCCGAGCAGATCGGCGGCGTCCGTTCGGTCGACGTGCTGATCATCGCGGTGACGGTAATTCTGTACTCGATCGCGTGGCCGACACTGACGGTCACGCATCAGGTTTCGGTTCCGTTGCTACCGTTCGTCGCAGCGTTGGCGGCGTTTCCGTTCGCTCTGATCAGACTCAATCCCGCGATGGGGTGGGCGGTATCGGCGCTGTCCGCGTTGGTGATTCCGGCGGCGTTCGACCGCGTTCCGGATTACGACTATCCGTGGCAAGTGGTGCACATCCTCGTCCTGTTGGCGTTGCTGTTCGCGGTCGCGCTGCGTTCTCCGGCGCAGGTGCTGTTGGTGGCGTGGTTGGCCAGCATGCTGGTGTTCTTCGCGTACATGCCGAGCTCCGACGGAATCGGGTGGTCGGTTGGCCTGACTGCCGTGGTCGTGTTCGGGCTGCTGATCCGGTGGCTCGTTCTCTCGCGCAGGCAGCTCGCGCAGCAGGAGGAGGTCAGCGAACTCGAACGCACTCGCCGCACGATTCTCGAGGAGAGGGCGAAGATCGCCCGCGATCTGCACGACGTCGTGGCACACCACATGTCGATGGTCGTCGTTCAGGCCCAGAGCGCGCCGTACCGACTGGACGACGTGTCACCGGCCGCGGCTCGGGAATTCGAGTCGATCGGCGCGAGTGCACGCGAGGCGCTCAACGAGATCCGGGGGATGCTCGGGGTACTGCGTAGTGATGGAGCGCAGATGCAGGACGCGCCCGCGCCGAGTGCACTGGATCTCGAACGCACATTGCAGGCAAGTCGCAGAGCGGGCATGAATGTGCGGTGGGCCATCGCCGGTACCGTCGAATCGGTCTCGGAGACAACAGGACTGGCCCTGTTCCGTATTCTGCAGGAATCGCTGTCCAATGCCGCGCGCCATGCGCCCGAAGCCGAGGTGGAGGTCAATATCGCGATCGGCCCTGCCGTCGTGGACATGACGGTGGTCAACGCACCGGCTCCGAACCCGAGCATCTCCCGCACTCCCGGAAGCGATTGCGGCGGGCACGGAATCGCGGGAATGCGCGAGCGAGCGCAGGCCGCACACGGCCGGCTGCATGCCGCCCCTCTGCCCGGCGGTGGGTTCGAGGTTGCGGTTCGTGTGCCGACCGGAATGTCGACTCCGCCGGCAACGGCTGACGCCGGCGACGCGGTTTAGGCTGTCACGCGTGGTTACAACGGTGTTCATCGCCGACGATCAAGCGATGGTGCGGCAGGGGTTCGGTGCACTGCTCGGCGCGCAGGACGACATCTCGGTCGTCGGCGACGCCGACAACGGTCGCACCGCGGTCAGCGAGGTAGCGCGGCTGTTGCCGGACGTAGTGCTGATGGACGTGCGCATGCCCGAGATGAACGGGCTCGACGCGGCCCGCGCGATCCTGTCCGCGTCGCACGCGTCTCCGGTCCGTGTCCTGATGCTGACGACCTTCGACATCGACGATTACGTCTACGAGGCCCTGGCTCTCGGGGCCAGCGGATTCCTCCTCAAGGACGCGCCGGCCGAGGAACTGATCAGAGGCGTACGGGTCGTCGCGGCCGGCGACGCGCTGCTGGCACCGTCGGTGACCCGACGGCTCATCTCCGACGTCACGACCCGTCGCGGAGCGCGGAGGAACACTCCTTCGCGCCTGGCCGATCTGACGCCGCGCGAGCGCGAGGTTCTCGAACTCATCGCGACCGGCATGTCCAATGCGGAAATTGCAGGTGCGCTGTTCTTGGCCGAACAGACGGTCAAGACCCATGTGGGCAAGGTGCTGAGCAAGCTCGGGCTACGCGACCGCGCGCAGGCGGTCGTGCTGGCCTACGAAACCGGTGTCGTCACGCCCAAGTGAGGCCGACCGGTACCGGCGCGCGCGGGGACCCACGCCCGATTAGGCTGATGTTCGTCACTTCGGTCCGCTCCGCGGGCCTGCGAGCAGAGAGGCCAAAATCGATGCGCATCGGAGTTCTGACCGGAGGCGGCGATTGCCCAGGGCTCAATGCTGTGATCCGCGCTGTCGTTCGCACCGCCGACGCGCGATACGGCTCCACGGTCGTCGGATTCCAGGACGGATGGCGCGGGCTTCTCGAAGACCGTCGGGTCCAGCTGCGCAACGACGACCGCAACGACCGGCTGCTCACCAAGGGCGGCACCATGCTCGGGACGGCTCGAACCAACCCCGACGTGCTGCGGGCCGGTCTCGACCGAGTCAAGCAGACCCTCGAGGACAACGGCATCGACGTGTTGATTCCGATCGGCGGTGAAGGAACTCTGACGGCAGCTGCGTGGCTCTCGGAGGAGGGCGTACCGGTGGTCGGGGTCCCCAAGACGATCGACAACGACATCGATTGCACCGACGTCACATTCGGCTTCGACACGGCGCTCACCATCGCCACCGATGCGATCGACCGACTGCACAGCACCGCCGAATCGCACCAGCGAGTGATGCTGGTGGAGGTGATGGGGCGACACGCAGGCTGGATCGCGTTGCACGCGGGATTGGCCTCGGGCTCGCACATGACTCTCATCCCGGAGCAGCCCTTCGACGTCGAAGAGGTATGCACGTTGGTGCGCAAGCGTTTTCAGCGGGGCGACTCCCACTTCATCTGCGTCGTGGCCGAGGGGGCCAAGCCCGTCGAAGGTTCGATGCAATTGGTCGACGGCGGTATCGACGAATTCGGGCACGTTCGATTCACCGGAGTCGCACATCAGCTCGGCGTCGAGATCGAACGTCGCATCAACAAAGAGGTACGCACCACGGTGCTCGGGCACGTGCAGCGTGGCGGCACTCCCACTCCGTACGACCGTGTGCTCGCAACGCGATTCGGTGTCAACGCCACCGATGCCGCGCATTCCGGAGACTTCGGAAAGATGGTGTCGCTGCGCGGTGCCGAGATCGGCCTGGTGTCGTTGGCCGAGGCCACCAAGCAACTCAAACGGGTCCCTCAGACCCGGTACGACGACGCAGCAGCGTTCTTCGGCTGACCCCGAGGCGATCGGTGCGCGAGGACACGTGGTTACTCGGGTGGCGAATGCAATGCATAAACTACGGAGCATGACTGCTGCAACCGTCGATCTGATCGATTACGACGATGTGCTCGCCACGTTCGACCCCGTGCTCGGCATGGAGGTCCACGTCGAGTTGGGTACGGCCACCAAGATGTTCTGTGGTTGCCCCACCGCGTTCGGTGCGGAGCCCAATACGCAGGTGTGCCCGGTGTGCCTGAGCCTCCCCGGCGCACTGCCGGTGGTCAACGCTGCTGCGGTGGAGTCGGCGATTCGTATCGGGCTGGCGCTCAATTGCTCGATCACTCCGTGGGGACGGTTCGCGCGGAAGAACTACTTCTACCCGGATCAGCCGAAGAACTACCAGATCTCGCAGTACGACGAGCCGATCGCCACGGAGGGTTACCTCGACGTCGTGCTCGACGACGGCAGTACGTTCCGCGTCGAGATCGAGCGTGCCCACATGGAGGAAGACACCGGCAAGTCGACGCACGTCGGTGGCGCAACCGGACGAATCGAGGGCGCGTCGCATTCCTTGCTCGACTACAACCGCGCCGGTGTGCCCCTGGTGGAGATCGTGACCAAGACCATCACCGGTACCGGGGCGCGGGCACCGGAGGTGGCGCGGGCGTACGTGACCGCATTGCGTGACCTGTTGAAGTCGTTGAACGTCTCGGACGTGCGGATGGATCAGGGTTCGTTGCGCTGCGATGCCAACGTCTCGTTGATGCGGAAGTCGGCCACCGAGTTCGGTACTCGCACCGAGACGAAGAACGTCAACTCGCTCAAGAGCGTCGAGGTCGCCGTGCGCTACGAGATGCGCCGTCAGGCTGCGGTGCTCGAATCCGGCGGCGAGGTGACGCAGGAAACCCGACATTTCCAGGAGTCCGACGGCACGACCACGGCGGGCCGGAAGAAGGAGACCGCGGAGGACTACCGCTACTTCCCGGAACCCGACCTCGCTCCCGTGGCCCCGGATGCGGCGTGGATCGAGGAGCTGCGAGCCACTCTGCCCGAGCTGCCGTGGTTGCGCCGCGGGCGAATTCAGAAGGACTGGGGCGTCTCCGACGAGGAGATGCGCGACTTGGTCAACTCGGGTGCTCTCGAACTCGTGGCGGCGACCGTCGACGCGGGCGCGTCGGCGCAGGCTGCGCGGTCGTGGTGGGTGTCGTACCTGGCGCAGCAGGCCAACATCGCCGGCGTCGAATTGGGGGATCTGGCGATCACTCCGGCTCAGGTGGCCGAGGTGGCAGCCTTGGTGGCCGACGGCAAGGTCAACAACAACGGTGCCCGTCAGATCGTGGACGGCGTCTTGGCCGGTGAGGGCGAGCCGGCAGAGGTGATGTCGGCGCGGAACCTGGTGTTGGAGAAGGACGACACCAAGCTCCAAGCCGCCGTCGACGAAGCACTTGCCGCGAACCCCGGTGTGGTGGACAAGATTCGCAGTGGCAAGGTCCAGGCCGCCGGTGCCATCGTCGGCGCGGTGATGAAGGCAACGCGGGGACAAGCCGATGCCGCCCGAGTCAAGGAACTCGTGCTGGCGGCGTGCGGTCAGTCCTGATCGACGCATGAGCAGGGCGGCCGGGCAGCGATTGCTGCCCGGCCGCCCTGGTCGTTCGAAGGAGCTGTCGGATCAGTCGAAGCCGCCACCACCGCCGGCAGGGAACGGCACCTTGACGACGCGGTCGTCGGTGGGGCCGACGGCAGTGCCGTTCTTGTTCACCGTCCCCACCAGAATCTGACCGTCGCTCGTGCTGGTCGCCCCGTTCAACTGCCCGTACTTGTCCTGGATCAACAGGGTCGGCTCGGCGGACACCGCTCCGGTGTTCGGGTCCGTGGTCAGTGCTGCAACAGCTTTCGCTGTGGTGAGAGCAACCGCGACGCCGCTCTGACCGGCGGCGCACCCGGCCACACCCGGACGGTCGGGCCAGGTCCACACCGGGGAGAACACTGCTCCCAGCTTGTCGATGCGCTGCAGGCGATCCTCGGTGGCGGTGCGGTCGGTGACGTAGATGTTCCCGCTGCCGTCGGTGCACACGTCGCCCGCTGTGCCGATGCCACTGAGCGCGATACCCGGACGCGGGGGAGTGGGAGTGGGCGACAGTGATGTCACGCGTAACAGCTTGCCGGACAACGAGTTCGGGTTGGCGGCGGCGACGGGATCGCCGTTGTCGCCGGTCAACACCAGAAGTTCGTTCGGCGTGTAGAACTCGAGGGAACCTCGAACTCCCGCGGCCCCGCGGGGGATTCCGGTCAGGATGTCCTTGGGTACGTCCCCCTGCGCGAGCCGAACGACCCGCGTATCCGACGCCGTCGTGATCAGCGCGTAGAGCAGTTTGTCCTCGGCGTACGTGGGCGAGAGCGCGATGTCGAGCAGACCCCCGTCGCCCGTGCCGTCGACGGGGATCGTGGCCACCTGCTGTGGCGTCCGGCCTGCGGTGACCTCCATGATGCGGCCGGTCCTGCGTTCTGCCACGAGGCTGCTCTGGCCGTCGGGAAGAGCTACGAGTCCGCCCGTGGTGTCGAGGCAGGTGGCGATCACTGCCGGGTCGGGATCCACGCACGGTCCCGATACGGGCTGCGGGACGTTCGGACCCGCCGGGGGCGAGGTCTCGCTGGGTGTGGTGGGTTTGAGCTCGGCAGCTCCGACATCCGGCGCGGGGGTGAACGGGGACGAGTTGGAGTCGTCGAATCGGGCGCACCCGGCGAGCAGAACAGCCGTCGTCGACAGGGCGACCACAGCCGCGCGGGCAGTTCGTGACGATGCTCCGAGCGGCTTCATGGTTCGAACGTTACGGAACGTCGAGTCCGACGCGCCACGCGGCCGTGAGCGTCAACGTCGGTGGCGCGGGGTTGTCGGCCTTAGTGTGGGGAGGTGACCGATACACCGCGTGACCCCAACCAGCAGGATCCCTCGTACGAACCGGCCGAGAGCCCGTACGACAACCCCACCGAGAAGATTTCGCCCACGCGTTCGGGTTCCGACGCGTCCGGTGCATCGACCACAGCGTTCGGTGCGCAGCGTTCGGATCGTCTGCCCCGAACCGACGACGAGTTGGACTTCCCGCATTCCTCCGCATCCGACAAGCGGAGCACCGATGCGGCACCGACAGAGAAGATCCCGACGTACCGTCCGTCGGCTTTCGCCGACTCGCCGACCCAGACGCCTACGACGGCTACGACGGCCGGTGCCACCTCGAACGCGTACTCGGATCGTCCGACGGAGTATCTCGGTGAGTCCTCCGATTCGACGGTCGCTGCCCCGGCAGCCCCGGTGCGCACCGAGACCGTGGAAGTTCCGGCCCGACGCGGCACCACCGATCTGGGCCTGTTCGTCCTACGCGTCGCCATCGGAGCAGTGTTCCTCGGGCACGGACTGCAGAAGCTCGTCGGATTGTGGAACGGTCCCGGGCTGGACGGATTTCAGAATCTCCTGGAGGAGTCCGGGTTCCGATACCCGGAGATCCTCGCCATCGCGGCCGCGGCCGGCGAAACCCTCGGCGGCGCACTGCTGATCCTGGGACTGGCGACGCCGCTGGCCGGTGCAGCTGTGTTGGCGACCATCATCAACGCCTGGTGCTTCAAGCAGGTGGCGGAGCCGGGGCTGCAGTTCTCCGGTGCCACCGGCGTGGAGTACGAAACCGTTCTCGGCTTCGCGGCCGCGGCCATCATTCTCACCGGACCCGGAAAGATCGCGTTCGACGGCCGCCGCGGTTGGGCGACCCGCCCGCGCATCGGATCGTTCCTCGCACTCGCGGTGGGAATCGCTGCGGGCGTGTGCATCTGGATCTTCCTCAACGGAGCGAATCCGGTCGTCCGCTGATCCGGTCGACAACCAACCATGTGAGTGGTTCCTCGTACCCTGCTACGAGGAACCACTCACATGCTTTTTCTGCTCAGGGCACGTAGCGCACAGCACCCTTGTCCGCGGATGTCGCCAGTGCGGCGTAGGCGCGCAGCGCCGTCGTGACCGTGCGCTGTCGGTCGACCGGCTGCCACGGCCGCTCGGACGCGAGCATCTTCGCGCGTCGAGTCTCCAGAGTTTCCTCGTCGACGAGGATCTCGAGCGTGCGCGTGGCAACGTCGATGCGGACCTGGTCGCCGTTCTCGATGAGGCCGATCACGCCGCCGGCCGCAGCCTCGGGGGAAATGTGTCCGATGGACAGGCCCGACGTACCACCGGAGAACCGTCCGTCGGTGATCAGGGCACAGACCTTGCCCAGACCGGCACCCTTGAGGAACGCCGTCGGGTGCAGCATCTCCTGCATTCCCGGTCCACCCTTGGGTCCCTCGTACCGCACGACGAGCACGTCACCGGGTTGGATCTTCTTCTGCAGGATGGCCGAGACGGCTTCTTCCTGAGACTCGACGACCAGCGCAGGTCCCTGGAACGAGAAGAGGTCCTCGTCGATGCCCGCAGTCTTCAGAATCGCGCCGTCGACGGCAATGTTGCCGCGCAGCACCACCAGGCCACCCTCGACCGTGTAGGCGTGTTCGAGATCGCGGATGCAACCACCCGCGGCGTCGGTGTCGAGGGAGGACCAGCGATTGCTCGTGGAGAACGGTTCGACGGTTCGGACGCCGCCGGGAGCGGCATGGAACAGCTCGATCGCCTCGTCGGATGCGGCACCGGAGCGGATGTCCCACGTGTCGAGCCACTCGTCGAAGCTCTTCGTGTGGACGGTCGAGACGTCGGTCTCGAGCAGATTCGCACGCCGCAGTTCGCCGAGGAGAGCGGGAATTCCACCCGCCCGGTGCACGTCTTCCATGTGGTAGTCCGAGTTGGGCGACACCTTGGCCAGGCACGGCACCTTGCGGCTGATGGCGTCGATGGTGTCGAGATCGAAATCGACCTCGCCCTCCTGCGCCGCCGCGAGAGTGTGCAGCACGGTGTTGGTCGAGCCACCCATCGCCACGTCCAGTGCCATCGCGTTGCGGAATGCCGCCGGGGTGGCGATGTTGCGGGGCAGCACCGACTCGTCCTCGTCCCGGTAGTACTTGATCGCCGCCTCGACGATGGTCGTGCCGGCCCGGGTGAACAGGGCGCGGCGGGCCTCGTGGGTGGCCAGAGTGGAGCCGTTGCCGGGCAACGCCAGCCCGAGCGCTTCGGTGAGGCAGTTCATCGAGTTGGCGGTGAACATGCCCGAGCAGGACCCGCATGTAGGGCACGCGCTGCGCTCGACCTCGCCCAGGCCCTCTTCGGATACGGCATCGTTCGCGCTGGCAGAGATCGCGGTGATCAGGTCGGTGGGTGCCTGCGCGACCCCTCCGACGACCACAGCTTTACCGGCCTCCATCGGCCCACCGGAGACGAACACCGCCGGGATGTTCAATCGCATGGCCGCGTTGAGCATGCCGGGGGTGATCTTGTCGCAGTTGGAGATGCACACGAGTGCGTCCGCAGTGTGGGCGTTGGCCATGTACTCGACCGAGTCGGCGATGATCTCGCGGCTGGGCAGCGAGTACAGCATGCCCCCGTGCCCCATGGCGATTCCGTCGTCGACGGCGATGGTGTGGAACTCGCGAGGGACTCCGCCTGCCGCGCGGACGGCGTCGGCGACGATCTCGCCGACGTTCTTCAGGTGAACGTGGCCGGGTACGAACTGGGTGTACGAGTTCGCGATGGCGACGATCGGTTTACCGAAATCCGAATCGGTCATTCCGGTGGCGCGCCACAGCGAGCGCGCGCCCGCAGCATTGCGTCCGACAGTGGTGACCCGTGAGCGTAGCGGCGGCATAGTGCAGTTCCTCGTTCGTTGCAGCGGTGATCGCAACGAGGAGGTTACTCGGCCCCTCGTCAGCGATCCTTCGGTGCCTGTTCGTCGTCGTGCTCGGCATTCTCGGCCTCTGCGCGTGCCTGATCCTCCGCCGCAGCTGCCGCGGCATAGGGGTCGGTGATGCGACCGCCGCTGGCGGCCGCGAGTTGGGGGAGCCGATCGAACCGCACGAGCGGAAGTGACTTCTCCGTCTTGTCGGTGAGCACCACCCGTGCCCAGCGGCGGTCGGGGAAGTGCAGTCCGACCACGGACTCCCACTCGATGACGTCGGAGCCGATGAAACGGCGGGCCGTGATCGCCTCGGGAGTGATGACGGTGCGCACACGCAGCACCCAGATGCACGCGACGATCGGCAGAATCAGCAGCCAACCCAGTGCGGCGGGCCAGCTCGCCGCCGGCAGAGAGGTACTGAACAGGAGCAACCCGACGCCGATCAGGGCCAGACGTGGGAGGCGGATGACCTGCCTGCTCGACGGCGGTGGCCCGTCGGCACTGTTCGGTTGCTCGGAACCGGTGTGGGATGATGGCCGAGGTGGTTCGGACTGCTGCGAAGACGACACCCATTCATCTTCGCATTGCATCTACGCGATCTCACATAATGGGATTGCGTCGTGACGAGTTTGACTCTTCCCTGTGCGCGCGCCTACCGTTCAGTGCGTGAAGCGGAATTGGATACTCGTAATCGGCCGGCGCGTCAACGCCTGAGCCGGTTGTTCAAACTCGCATCGACGCGCCACCCTCGTACAGCTCACGCTGACGGGGGTTTTTTCTTGCCCAGAGATCGCCCAGCAATTTCACATTCCTGAGGAAGCAATCAGTGAGCGCACCAACCGCACGCCCAGGGCCCACGACACGTAAGTCGGGGACAGCCACGAGCCCGTCGACCAGCAACCCGTCCGCAGACGCGGCGACCAACGGATCGCGACGCCACGTCGCACCCGAGAAGGTCAGCGGCGCACAGTCGGTCGTACGAGCTCTCGAAGAACTCGACGTCGACACCGTATTCGGCATTCCCGGTGGCGCGGTTCTCCCGGTCTACGACCCGCTCTTCGACTCCGTCAAGGTGCGCCACGTGCTCGTTCGCCACGAGCAGGGTGCGGGTCATGCCGCCACCGGCTACGCCCAGGCGACCGGCAAGGTCGGCGTCTGCATGGCGACGTCCGGCCCGGGCGCGACCAACCTCGTCACCCCGTTGGCCGACGCGCAGATGGACTCGGTTCCCATCGTCGCGATCACCGGTCAGGTCGCCCGCAGCCTCATCGGTACCGATGGGTTCCAGGAAGCCGACATCTCGGGTATCACGATGCCCATCACCAAGCACAACTTCCTGATCACCGACGGTGCGGACATCCCGCGCATCATGGCCGAGGCGTTCTACATCGCCGCGTCGGGTCGTCCCGGTGCCGTCCTCGTCGACATCCCGAAGGATGTGCTGCAGGCGCAGACCACGTTCTCGTGGCCGCCGGAAATGCGTCTGCCCGGCTACCGCCCGGTCACCAAGCCGCACGGCAAGCAGGTTCGCGAAGCGGCACGCTACATCGCCGATGCCAAGCAGCCGGTGCTGTACGTCGGTGGCGGCGTCATCAAGGCCAACGCCTCGGCAGAACTGCTCGAGCTCGCAGAACTGACCGGCATCCCGGTCGTCACGACGCTGATGGCGCGCGGGGCATTTCCCGACACCCACCAGCTGAACCTGGGCATGCCCGGTATGCACGGCACCGTCGCGGCGGTCGCCGCTCTGCAGCGCAGCGACCTGCTGATCACGCTCGGTGCCCGGTTCGACGACCGCGTCACCGGTCAGCTCTCGTCCTTCGCTCCCGATGCCAAGGTCATCCACGCCGACATCGACCCGGCCGAGATCGGCAAGAACCGATACGCGGACGTGCCGATCGTGGGCGACTGCGGCGAGGTCATCACCGAGCTGATCGAGGCCCTGCGGGCCGATCGCGCCACCGGAACGACTCTCGACCTCGAGCAGTGGTGGGTCTACCTCGACGGCATCCGCAAGACGTACCCGTTGAGCTACGACCGTCCGTCCGACGGTTCCATGTCTCCCGAGTTCGTCATTTCCTCGGTCGGCAAGTTCGCCGGTCCCGACGCGATCTACTGCGCCGGCGTCGGCCAGCACCAGATGTGGGCCGCGCAGTTCATCAACTACGAGAAGCCGCGCACGTGGCTCAACTCCGGTGGTCTGGGCACGATGGGGTACGCGGTTCCGGCCGCCATGGGAGCCAAGATGGGCCTGCCCGACGCCGAGGTGTGGGCCATCGACGGCGACGGCTGCTTCCAGATGACCAACCAGGAGCTTGCTACCTGCGCGGTCGAGGGAATCCCGATCAAGGTCGCGCTCATCAACAACGGCAACCTCGGCATGGTTCGGCAGTGGCAGACCCTGTTCTACGAGGAGCGCTACTCCAACACCAATCTCGGAACTCACGGCGCCGTGCGCATCCCCGATTTCGTCAAGCTGGCCGAGGCATTGGGCTGCGTCGGGTTGCGATGCGAGCGGGAAGAGGACGTGGATGCGGTGATCGCTCAGGCTCGCGCCATCAACGATCGTCCGGTCGTCATCGACTTCATCGTCGGTGCAGACGCCCAGGTGTGGCCGATGGTGGCCGCCGGAACGGGTAACGACGAGATCATGGCCGCCCGCGGCATCCGTCCGCTGTTCGACGAGGACGAGACTGTGGGCAGTGAGCCAGGACTCGACGACGCGATGGAACGCGAGCAGGCGCCGCACCCGATGAACAACGACGCGAAAGGCACGGACCTGTGAGCACGAGCCATACCCTCAGCGTTCTCGTCGAGGACAAGCCAGGTGTGTTGGCGCGCGTGGCTGCGTTGTTCTCGCGCCGCGGCTTCAACATCTCCTCACTCGCGGTCGGCGGCACCGAGATTCCCGATATCTCGCGCATGACGATCGTGGTGACGGTCGACGAGTTCCCGCTCGAGCAGGTGACCAAGCAGCTCAACAAGCTCATCAACGTCATCAAGATCGTCGAGCAGGACGACGATTCCTCGGTGGCGCGCGAGCTGGTCCTGATCAAGGTCCGCGCCGATGCCAGCGTTCGGAGCGAGGTCATCGAAACGGTGAATCTGTTCCGCGCCAAGGTCATCGACGTCTCTCCCGAGGCGGTGACGGTCGAGGCGACGGGCACCCGCTCCAAGCTCGACGCGTTGCTGAAGATGTTGGACCCCTATGGAATTCGAGAAATAGTTCAGTCGGGAGTCGTTGCCGTTGGACGTGGACCGAAATCGATCACTGCGTCGCGTTAGCGGCCTCGGTGACGAACATGCGTAAAACCCAAGAGGAAAGGTAACAACCAGTGGCAGTCGAGATGTTCTACGACGACGATGCTGATCTGTCGATCATCCAGGGCCGCAAGGTCGCTGTGATCGGCTACGGAAGCCAGGGCCACGCGCACTCGCTCAGCCTGCGCGACTCCGGCGTCGATGTTCGCATCGGCCTGGCGGCAGGCTCGAAGTCCCGTGCCAAGGCGGAGGAGCAGGGCCTGAAGGTCGGAACTCCCGCAGAGGTGTCCGAGTGGGCCGACGTGATCATGGTGCTCGCACCCGATACCGCTCAGGCCAAGATCTTCTCCGAGGAGATCGAGCCCAACCTGAAGGACGGCGACGCGCTGTTCTTCGGCCACGGCCTCAACATTCACTTCGACCTGATCAAGGCTCCGGAGTTCGTGACCGTCGGCATGGTTGCCCCCAAGGGCCCCGGCCACCTCGTGCGTCGTCAGTTCGTCGACGGCAAGGGTGTTCCCGCGCTCATCGCCATCGACCAGGACCCGAAGGGTGAGGGCCAGGCCCTCGCTCTGTCGTGGGCCAAGGGCATCGGCGGCACCCGCGCAGGCGTCATCAAGACCACGTTCAAGGAAGAGACCGAGACCGACCTGTTCGGTGAGCAGGCCGTGCTGTGCGGCGGCACCGAAGAACTCGTCAAGACGGGCTTCGAGGTCATGGTCGAGGCCGGCTACGCACCCGAGATGGCGTACTTCGAGGTGCTGCACGAGCTCAAGCTCATCGTCGACCTCATGTACGAGGGCGGCATCGCCCGCATGAACTACTCGGTGTCCGACACCGCGGAGTTCGGTGGGTACCTCTCCGGACCGCGCGTCATCGACGCAGGCACCAAGGAACGCATGAAGGCCATCCTGGCCGACATCCAGTCGGGCGAATTCACCCGTCGCCTCGTCGCCAACGTCGAGAACGGCAACACCGAGCTCGAAGGCCTGCGCAAGGCCAACGCCGAGCACCCCATCGAGGTCACCGGCAAGAAGCTGCGCGACCTCATGAGCTGGGTCGACCGCCCGATCACCGAGACGGCCTGATTCTCATCGAATCGCGTTGTCACGCAATCTGATCGAAGGGCACCCCTGGATTGCCGGGGGTGCCCTTCGGTGCGTGAGTCCGGTGGCGTCACCGTGTGACGTCTCGGACCTCTAAACTGTTCGTGCTGCACAGCCCGCCGAATTTTTCCGACCACGTCTCGAACCGATATAGGGAGTTTTTCACGTGAGCCAGCCAGGCCGTCCTGTCGTTCTGATCGCCGACAAACTTGCGCCGTCCACCGTCGAGGCACTGGGCGACGGCGTCGAGGTTCGCTGGGTCGACGGTCCGGATCGCCCCGCGTTGCTCGCTGCAGTTCCCGAGGCCGACGCCATTCTCGTGCGGTCCGCGACCACGGTCGACGCCGAGGTGCTCGCTGCCGGGACCAACCTCAAGATCGTCGCCCGCGCCGGTGTCGGCCTGGACAACGTCGACGTACCCGCAGCCACCGAGCGCGGCGTCCTCGTCGTCAACGCACCGACCTCCAACATCCACACGGCCGCCGAGCATGCGGTGACGTTGCTTCTCGCGGCCGCGCGCCAGATCCCCGCTGCCGACGCCACCCTGCGTCAGCACGAGTGGAAGCGCAGCAAGTTCAACGGTGTCGAGATCTTCGGCAAGACCGTCGGCGTCGTCGGACTCGGCCGTATCGGCCAGCTGTTCGCGCAGCGTCTTGCCGCGTTCGAGACCCACATCATCGCGTACGACCCCTACGTCTCGGCAGCGCGCGCGGCGCAGCTCGGTATCGAACTGGTGAGCCTGGACGAGCTGCTCGAGCGGGCCGACATGTTCTCGGTGCACCTGCCGAAGACGCCGGAGACCAAGGGCATCATCGGCAAGGAAGCCCTCGCCAAGACCAAGCCCGGGGTCATCGTCGTCAACGCCGCACGCGGTGGACTGGTCGACGAGCAGGCACTGGCCGACGCCATCACCTCCGGTCACGTGTTCGCCGCGGGCATCGACGTCTACGCCTCCGAGCCGTGCACCGACAGCCCGTTGTTCGAGCTGCCGCAGGTCGTCGTCACTCCCCACCTCGGGGCATCGACCACCGAAGCGCAGGACCGAGCGGGCACCGATGTGGCCAAGTCCGTGTTGCTGGCTCTCGCAGGCGAATTCGTGCCCGACGCGGTCAACGTCAAGGGTGGGGCCGTCGGCGAAGAGGTATCGCCGTGGCTCGAAATCGTGCGTAAGCAGGGTGTGCTGCTCGGAGCCCTGTCCGACGAACTTCCCACCTCGTTGTCGGTGGACGTTCGCGGCGAACTCGCGAGCGAGGACGTGCAGATCCTGAAACTGTCCGCGCTGCGCGGACTGTTCTCGGCCGTCATCGAGGATTCGGTCACGTTCGTCAACGCTCCGTCGCTCGCCGAGGAGCGCGGTGTCACAGCAGAAGTGACCACCGCTCCCGAGAGCGAGAACCACCGCAGTGTCGTCGACATTCGCGCCGTCTACGGTGACGGATCGGTCCTCAACGTTGCCGGCACTCTGACGGGTACCTCGCAGGTCGAGAAGATCGTCAACATCAACGGCCGCAACTTCGACCTCCGCGCCGAGGGCAAGAACCTCATCGTCAACTACGCGGATCAGCCCGGCAGCCTGGGTCGAATCGGCACTCTGCTCGGCGACGCCGGAATCGACATCCAGGCCGCAGCACTGAGCCAGGACTCCGAGGGTGACGGCGCAACGATTCTGCTGCGCGTCGACAAGGACGTTCCGGCCGAGCTCAGTGCGAGCATTGCCACCGCTGTGGGTGCCTCCACCATCGAGCTGGTCGACCTGTCCTGATCGCTCGCAGCCGATCGGACCGACACGAACTACGAGGAGTGAAATGAAGCTGGCCGTCATCGCCGGGGACGGAATCGGACCGGAGGTCGTCGCCGAAGCGCTTGCCGTTCTCGACGTGGTCGCACCCGGAGCCGAGAAGACCGAGTACGACCTCGGGGCGCGGCGTTACAACGCCACCGGAGAGTTGCTGCCGGATTCGGTGTTGGCAGAACTGCGTGAGCACGACGCAATTCTGTTGGGAGCGATCGGCGATCCGTCGGTGCCCAGCGGTGTGCTCGAGCGTGGGCTGTTGCTGCGGGCGCGATTCGAGCTCGATCACCACATCAATCTGCGGCCGGCCAAGTTGTACCCGGGCGTGGTCGGTCCGCTGGCCGGGGACAAGCAGATCGATGTCGTCGTCGTTCGGGAGGGTACCGAGGGGCCGTACACCGGCAACGGTGGTGCACTGCGCGTCGGTACACCGCACGAGGTGGCCACCGAGGTCAGCGTCAACACTCGTTACGGCGTGGAGCGGGTGGTGCGCAACGGTTTCGAGCGGGCGCTGACCCGCAGGAAGCACCTGACGCTGTTGCACAAGACCAACGTGCTCACGTTCGCCGGTAGCCTGTGGGCCCGCACGGTCGAGGCAGTCTCGGCGGACTTCCCGGACGTCGAGGTCGCGTATCAGCACATCGATGCCGCGATGATCCACCTCGTCACCGATCCCGGCCGGTTCGACGTGATCGTCACCGACAATCTGTTCGGCGACATCGTGACCGACCTCTCGGCTGCCGTCACCGGCGGAATCGGTTTGGCCGCAAGTGGAAACATCGACGCCACCGGTACCAACCCCAGCATGTTCGAGCCGGTGCACGGTAGCGCGCCCGACATCGCGGGACAGCAGAAGGCCGATCCGACCGCTGCCATCCTGTCGGTGTCCTTGCTACTCGATCATCTCGGCGACGCGGCGGGGGCCGCGCGAGTAGAAGCCGCTGTCGCAGCGGATCTCGCCGAGCGGGGAACCACGACCGCGTCGACGAAAGAGATCGGCGCTCGGATCGCCGCTCGCCTGTAACTCTCACGCCACGACATGCCACGGTGGGCCGACAGCCCACCGTGGCATGTCGTGTATCACGGGCAGGTCACCCCTTAGGCACGTCAGCGGGCGCGGTCTGCACCGGTGTCGGACGTCTCGTCCGTGGGCTCGGGTGCCGGATCGTCGGGCACGATCGGTACGGAGAGCGCGGGAAAGACCGCCGAGACCAGGAACGCCACGGGGAAGCTGATGGCCGCGATCGCCCCGAACACCGGCGGTACAGCCGAGGCGAACACGTACTGGCTCGTGTTCTGTACCCCGAGAGCGCGTCCGCTCCAATACGGTCCCGAGATTTCCGCGACAGCAGTGAACGCGAGGCCGTTCGGGGCAACGGTGGCGACGGACGCGACGACGAGCAGGACGATGGCGGCGGGGGAGTCGAACCAGTCGGCGATGCCGAGCCCGAGCATGCTGGCAGCGGCTGTCACGGCCACCCACCGCAAAGGCCGCATGCGGCTACCGACACGATCGGACAGCGCGCCCACGCTCATCCGACCCAGTGCGCCGAGAATCTGGGTCAGCGTGACGAGGACACCCGCGGCCGAAGCCGTCCAGCCTCGGTCGGTCATCAGCCACACGAGCGCATACGTCCACACAACGTACTGCGGCACCACCAACAGGATGGACGTGGCGTGAATGCGCCACAGTTGGCTGCTGTTGCGGTACGGATTGTCGAGCAGACCCTGCGCCGCCGCATCGGTGCGGTTCGGACGGGGAGGGTCGACCACGGCCAGGCACAGCAGAGCGCTCGCAGCGCAGACGGCAGCAGGCACGAGCAGGGCCGCGCCGACGCCGTGGTCACGCGCGACAGGCGGGATGGTCAGTGCCGCGACGGCCACGCCGAGGGGAACCGACATCTGTCTGATGCCCATGGCCAGCCCACGACGGTGCGGCGGAAACCAGCCCACCACGACGCGTCCGCTCGCGCTGTTCGCGCTGGCCGCAGACATACCGCCGATCAACAGCAGGGCGGCGAGCGCCGGAATGGACGTGCTGACCACCGCAGCCAGGCTCGCGGCAGCGGTGAGCCCGAGCCCGATCACGAGAACGAGACGTTCGCCGATGCGGTCGACGAGCACGCCCCATGCGATGAGGGTCAGCATGATGCCCACGGTCGGCATCGCAACCACGAATCCTGCGGTCGCAAGTCCGAGTCCCCGGTCGTCGTGCAGGGCGGGAATGAGAAATGCAGCACCGTTGATGAAGACGGCACCGGCAGTCTGCGCGAGCATCCCGAGCACGAGCATGAACCACCGTCGCGTCTCGCCGATACTGGACAGCTGCTTCGTGGCGCTCATTCCGGCCTCTCGTCTCACTATGTGAACCCATAATCTTGCTATCTGGATACAGATCGAAACATTACACCGGCGAAAGATCGACGGACAGGACGGCATCGGCGTGCGGAGAACGGCGGTCGATAGACTTTCGACATGCGTCTCGGTCGAATTGCAAGTCCTGATGGTGTGGCATTCGTGAGTATCGAAGGTGAGGGGGATGCCCGGACGGCGAAGGAAATTGCCGAACATCCTTTCGGCACACCGACGTTCACGGGTCGATCGTGGCCACTGGCCGACGTGCGACTGCTCGCACCGATCCTCGCCAGCAAGGTGATCGCCATCGGTAAGAACTACGCCGCGCACGCCGCCGAGATGGGTGGTGAAGCGCCGGAGACTCCCGTCATTTTCATCAAGCCGAACACCTCCATCGTCGGTCCGGGTGCGGCCATCGTGCTGCCTCCGTCGTCGAACGAGGTGCACTACGAAGGCGAACTCGCCATCGTGATCGGTCGTCCGTGCAAGGACGTGCCCGCCTCCAAGGCGTACGACGTGGTGCTCGGATACACCGTCGCCAACGACGTCTCGGCACGCGACCATCAGAAGCACGACGGGCAGTGGACCCGGGCGAAGGGGCACGACACGTTCTGCCCCCTCGGGCCGTGGATCGAGACGTCCCTCGATCCTTCGGACCTCGAGATCAAGACCGAGGTCGACGGCGTCGTCAAGCAGCAGAGTCGTACTTCGCTTCTACTGCACGATATTCCGAAGATCATCGAGTGGGTGTCCGCAGTGATGACCCTGCTGCCCGGAGACGTCATTCTGACCGGAACGCCCGAGGGTGTCGGCCCCATCACCGACGGAGACAGTGTGTCGATCACCGTCGAGGGAATCGGTACCTTGACCAACCCAGTCGCAGCGAAGAAGTAGGACAACGATGACCACAGCAGCAGATGTCCGCGTTCGGTTCTGCCCGTCGCCCACCGGCACACCGCACGTCGGTCTGGTCCGCACCGCCCTGTTCAACTGGGCGTTCGCGCGACATCACGGCGGCACCTTCGTCTTTCGGATCGAGGATACCGACGCCGCTCGCGATTCCGAGGAGTCCTACGCAGCGTTGCTCGACGCGCTGCGATGGCTCGGTCTGGATTGGGACGAGGGCCCCGAGGTGGGCGGTCCCTACGAGCCCTACCGCCAGTCGCAGCGACGCGACCAGCATGTGGCTGTCGTACAGCAACTGCTCGATGCCGGCGAAGCCTACGAGTCGTTCTCGACGCCCGAGGAAGTCGAAGCGAGGCACAAGGCCGCCGGGCGTGACCCCAAGCTCGGCTACGACAACTTCGACCGCGACCTGACGCCGGAGCAGCGGCAGGGATTCCTCGACGAGGGACGTGGGGCCGTCGTGCGGCTGCGCATGCCCGATCACGATCTGACGTGGAACGACCTCGTACGCGGCGAGACCACGTTCAAGGCGGGGACCGTACCGGACTTCGCCTTGACTCGCGGCAACGGAGTTCCGCTGTACACGTTGGTCAATCCGGTCGACGACGCACTGATGAAGATCACGCACGTGCTGCGCGGCGAGGACCTGTTGTCGTCGACGCCTCGACAGCTCGCACTGTACGAGGCCCTGATCCGAATCGGTGTGGCCGACCGCACCCCGGAGTTCGGACATCTGCCGTTCGTGATGGGCCAGGGCAACAAGAAGCTGTCCAAGCGTGACCCCGAATCGAACCTGTTCATCCACCGCGACCGAGGCTTCGTCCCGGAGGGGCTGCTGAACTACCTGGCGCTTCTCGGGTGGGGCATCTCCGACGATCACGACGTGTTCTCGCTCGACGAGATGGTGGCGGCGTTCGAGATCTCGTCGGTCAATTCCAACCCTGCGCGCTTCGACCAGAAGAAGGCCGACGCGATCAACGCCGAGCACATCAGGATGTTGGCTGCAGACGACTTCGCGGCACGGTTACGCGAATTCCTCGTTGCTCGAGGGCATCTCACCGAGCCGGTCGACGAGAAGATGTTCGCTGTCGCAGCGGATCTGGTGCAGACGCGCATCGTCGTGCTGTCGGATGCGTGGGGCCTGCTGAAGTTCCTCTTCGTCGACGACGCGGAGTTCGAGATCGATCCTGCAGCGGCGGCCAAGAATCTCGGCGCAGACGCGGCACCGGTACTCGACGCCGCCATCGAAGCACTGACCGCAGTGACGGATTGGTCGACGGCCGAGCTGGAAGTCGCCCTCAAGGACGCGCTCATCGAGAAGATGGAACTCAAGCCCCGCAAGGCCTTCGCGCCGGTTCGGGTGGGAGTCACCGGCTCCCACATCAGCCCGCCGCTGTACGAGTCCATGAAACTTCTCGGCCGCGAGAGGACCCTCGCTCGTCTGACCGCCGCACGTACCCTTATCGCGTGACGGCGGTGCGACGTCGGCCGTCGAGGTCGGTCGGAGACTTTCGCACATGAGCGTCGCCGACCGACTGGATCGACTGCAGCGCAGGCGTCCGGTTCTCGGATTTCCGATTGCGGTGGTCTACAAGTTCGTCGACGATCAGGGTGGTTACCTGGCCGCGCTGATCACGTACTACGCATTCGTCTCGCTCTTTCCTGCGCTGCTGCTCTTCTCCGTGATTCTGGGCATCGTGTTGATGGGCAACCCGGAGCTGCAACAACAGATCCTGAACTCTGCACTCGGTCAGATCCCGGCGATCGGGGAAGAACTGGGGCGTCCCGAACGGATAGGTGGCGGCACTGTCGGTCTGACGGTGGGTATCCTCGGGTCGCTCTACGGCGGACTCGGCGTGTCCGTTGCGTTGCAGAACGCGATGAACACCGCATGGGCCGTACCGAAGAATCTTCGGCCCGATCCCATTCGAGCCCGAGTGCGGGGATTGGGTTTGCTGAGCACCGTGGGTCTGGCGGTACTGGCGGTCACCGCACTCAATGTGCTCAGTGCTGCAGGATATTTCGGCCCGGAATCCGGTCTCGTCGTGTTCGTGATCGGAACGCTGCTGTACGTCGGGGTGTTCGTCGTTGCGTTTCGGCTCGCCACAGTGCGAGCGGTGTCGATCGGACAGGTACTCCCGGGAGCCATAGCAGCCGGTCTGACGTGGCAGCTGCTGCAGACCTTCGGCGGTGTGTACGTGAAGTACGTCGCCGCGAGTGCGACGGTGACGAACGGTGTCTTTGCGGTCGTGCTCGGGCTGTTGGCCTTTCTGTACGTGACCTCGGTATCGATCGTGATCTGCATCGAGATCAACGTGGTTCGTGTCGACAGGCTGTTTCCGCGGGCCCTTCTGGCCCCGTTCACCGACGACGTCGACCTGACCGAAGGTGACAAACTCACCTACACCGGACAGGCAGAAGCACAGCGCAGTACCGCGTTCGAGGAAATAGACGTGACGTTCGAGGACCCACCGAGCGCTCAGTCGGACTCCGGCTCGGCAGCCGGGGCACCGTAGAAGCGGTCGATCCTGGTCTCCATCGGGAAGAGCACTGCCGTGTCGCCGAACATCAGACGCGTAGCCGAGTCTGCCGCCGCAGCAACGGCCTCGGACACCCACGGTGCGTCTCCGAGTGGACAATGCACGACTACTTCGTCGTGCTGAAAGAACACCAACTCACTTCTGCTCGACCGCAATCGCCCGCGCAGATCTGCCAACAGGCACAGCGCCCACTCGGCTGCGGTCGCCTGCACCACGAAGTTGCGCGTGAATCGGCCACGCGCGTGGGCGTCACCGGTGGACCACCATTGCGGCGTAGGGGGAGGGCACGCTCGGCCCAGCCACGACCGGACCACCTCGCCCCGCTCACCGGCCCGCGCCGCCTCTTCCACGACCGCCACCGCGTCGGGGAATCTGGCGCGTAGGCGGGTCAGCAACGCACGAGCCTCACCCGACGTCGCGCCGTACAGCACTCCGAGAACAGCGACCTTGGCGTGCGCACGATCACCGTCGAACGACTCGGCGGCGACGGGGGCGTAGAGATCCGCTGTTCCCGCAGCGGCGACCATGCGAGGGTCACCCGACATCGCGGCGAGAATGCGGGGCTCGAGCTGGCCGGCGTCGGCGGCGACGAAGGTGTACCCCGAGTCGGCGATCACGCTGGCGCGCAGCGGTTTCGGGATCTGCAGACCCCCACCGCCCCGGCTCGCCCAGCGGCCGGAGACGACGGCCCCCGGCACGTAGACCGGCCGGAAACGATCTCCGCGAACCCACGCGTCCAGCCACGTCCACCCGTTGGTGCTGTGCAGTTTCGACAGATCTCGGTGGCTAAGCAACAGCGGCACCGCAGGATGGTCGATGTCTCGGATCACGTGTGCTCGAGTGGATGTGAGCTCGATACCGGCGCGCGCGAACGCGGCGACCACCTCTGCGGGTGAACCGGGGTTCACGCGGCGCCCGAACACCGACGAGATCTCGTTCTCGAGCTTCACCAACGCAGGAGGAGTCGATCCGTCGACCGGCCTCGCACCGAGGGTCGCGTCGAGGTGCCGCCGATGCGCAGCGGCCGAGAACGGCAATCCGTCGAAGGTCATCTCCGCCGCGGCCAGACCTCCGGCCGACTCGGCGGCCGCCAACAGCTGCAGCCCCCGATCGTCACCGATCTCCTCGATCTGACGGCGGTAGTGGGCGAGCACTGCCACCGGATCGGCATGCGGGTCGGCGTCGAACAATCCGGGTCGCAGGTCTGCGGGTGTGGACGGTGTCGTGGTGCGCCCCGTTCGCATCGCCAGAATGGCACCGACGAGGGCGAGATCGTGGCAGCGCCGGACCCGCACCCCTGCGTCGAGCAGTCGCGGGTAGATGCGGCTCGTGTCCTCCCACACCCAGCGGGGAGCGTGCTCTCGCTCGACAGCGGCCACGGAGCCCACCAGATCGTCGGTCACCTCCTCGGCAGGGGAACTGCCGCCGGACGGGGAGCCGTCCTCGTCGAGGCGGATCAGCACGGCCCGGTTGCCCTGGGGAACGAGCAGCACCTTCATCGGCGTCTGCGAAGTTCGAGAACGCTCACGAAACAGGAGTCTGCTGCATGCTCTGCGGCCGACGATGCGCGGGTTCTGCGTTCACGCGATGGTGTCCGAGCGGGCCTCGCGGGCGGTCGAGGGCGGTTATCAGGGCTCTGAGCAGCCGATTTGGAGAATGGGTAGTGACCTTTGATAGTCTCTATCCCGGCTCGAAACGCAGTGCACATCGATCGGATGCGTACTTCGATTCAAGTCCATTGGGGTATGGTGTAATTGGCAACACAGCGGTTTCTGGTACCGCCATTCTAGGTTCGAGTCCTGGTACCCCAGCGAGCAGGTGAGCGGCGATTTTGCCGCCGATGCCGAGGCAGTTAAGCTACCTCAGCATCACGTGTTCGATACAGCGTCAACAATGCAGGTGAAGTTCCTGGCCCCGTCGTCTAGCGGCCTAGGACGCCGCCCTCTCAAGGCGGTAGCGCGGGTTCGAATCCCGTCGGGGCTACGAAGACAGAACCCCCTCGATCTCCGGATCGAGGGGGTTCTGTCGTTTCGGTGTGACCGTCGTTGCTGTCGTGCGGTGGTGTCGCTTCGCGTCAGACGCTCTTGCGGCGGAACATCTTCTGGTGATCGGCCGGACCGTGGACATTGTTCACCTTGGGGCCACCGTCCTTGTGGTCGACGGAATTGTGCGACTTGCTGTTCTTCTGTTCGAGAACCTCGCGGAACTTCTTCTTCAACTCTTCGCTGCCGGATTCTGACATGGGGCACTCCTTGCAGTCGGCGACCGGCCGGGTGGGCCGTTCGAGACGAACGTACTCCACTTCTGCGGCCTCTTCAGCCGGTTTTTGGTGGGGTGCCGCTCGATCGGCCTCGGTTCGGCGCTCAGAGGCGCTCAGAGGCGCTTGTGCAGCGCGTCGGCGGCGGCGAGCAGGTCTGCCGCCCAGCGTGCGCCCGGCTTGCGTCCGATGCGGTCGATCGGGCCGGACACCGAGATCGCCGCCACGACAGTGTCGTTGCTGTCGCGAACGGGAGCCGAGACGCTCGCGACCCCCGGCTCACGTTCACCTGCGCTCTGCGCCCACCCTCGCCTGCGGATCTCCAGCAGCACCCGTTCGCCGAATTCGGCGTCCGGCAGCACTGTGCGTTGAGTCTGCGAATCTGCCCACGCCAGAAGAACTTTCGCCCCGGAGCCGGCTGTCATGGGTAGCCGGGCCCCGACGAGCACGGTATCTCGGAGACCGGTCGGGGGCTCCATGGATGCGACACAGACGCGAACGGTCCCCTCGCGGCGGTAGATCTGCACGCTCTCTCCGGTGATTTCGCGAAGCCGAGGCAGTACCGATGCTGCGGCGTCGAGCAGCGCATCCGACGCGCTCGCCGCCAATTCCCCCAGCCCCGGACCGGTGCGCCACAATCCGTCGGAATCGCGCACGAGGAGGCGGTGGGTTTCGAGTCCGACCGCGAGCCGATGCGCAGTGGCGCGGGGGAGCGCTGTGCGGGCACACAGGTCGTTGAGAGTGCAGGGTGTCTCGGCCACTGCATGCAACACGGCCATGGCCTTGTCGAGGACACCGATACCGCTCGATTTGTCGACGGCGCCGCTCAGGCTATGCTGTCTCATAGAACGATATTAGCCTCCCGAATGCTGAGATTGCACAACCGTGAGAAGTCCAGCGTGCCGCGGGGGACGATGTCGAGACGATCACGCGAGGTGGACCAGCCCGTCCGCCGGCGCGACGACAGGGAAGACGAGGTCTGCGACAGCGATGTCCGAAACGACGAAATCCGATGCGTCCGTAGCACAAGCGCCGAAGACGCTGGCGGAGAAGGTGTGGGACCAACATGTGGTCGTCCCCGGTGGGGGAGAAGGCGGTGCACGTGAGCCGGATCTGATCTACATCGATCTGCACCTCGTACACGAGGTCACCAGCCCCCAGGCATTCGACGGTCTGCGTTTGGCCGGCCGCGAGCTTCGTCGCCCGGACCTGACGATCGCAACGGAGGACCACAACGTCCCGACGGCCGACATCTTCGCGCCGATCGCCGATCTCGTCTCACGCACCCAGGTCGATACTCTGCGCCGCAACTGCGAGGAATTCGGAGTTCGGTTGTACCCGATGGGAGATCTCGATCAGGGCATCGTCCACATCATCGGCCCGCAGCTCGGTCTGACCCAGCCGGGTATGACCATCGTGTGCGGAGACAGCCACACCTCGACGCACGGTGCATTCGGTTCGATCGCAATGGGAATCGGCACCAGCGAGGTCGAGCATGTGATGGCCACCCAGACTCTGTCTCTGCGACCGTTCAAGACCATGGCCATCACCGTCGACGGAGAACTGGCTCCCGGTGTGACGAGCAAGGATCTGATTCTCGCGGTGATCGCCAAGATCGGTACCGGCGGCGGTCAGGGATACGTGCTCGAATATCGCGGTGAGGCCATCCGCAAGTTGTCGATGGAAGCCCGAATGACCATCTGCAACATGTCGATCGAGGCCGGGGCGCGCGCGGGCATGATCGCACCCGACGAGATCACGTACGAATACCTGAAGGGACGGCCGCATGCGCCCCAGGGGGCGGAGTGGGATGCGGCGGTGGCCGCCTGGAACGAACTGGCAACCGACCCGGATGCAGTGTTCGACAACGAGGTACACATCGATGCGAGCGCTCTGACGCCGTTCGTCACCTGGGGAACGAACCCGGGTCAAGGTGCTCCGTTGGGAGATGCCGTGCCCGATCCCGAGGCAATGCTCGACGAGGGCGAGCGCGTATCGGCCCAGAAGGCCTTGCAGTACATGGGTCTCGAAGCCGGTACACCGATCCGCGAGATCTCCGTCGACACCGTGTTCGTCGGCTCCTGCACCAACGGCCGCATCGAGGATCTGCGTGCGGTGGCGTCCGTCCTCGAGGGCCGCCGCGTCGCAGACGGCGTGCGAATGCTGGTGGTACCCGGGTCGATGCGGGTGCGCGCGCAGGCCGAAGAGGAGGGACTCGGTGAGATCTTCACCGCAGCAGGGGCCGAGTGGCGGCAGGCCGGCTGCTCGATGTGTCTGGGAATGAACCCCGATCAGCTCACCTCGGGAGAGCGTTCGGCATCCACGTCCAACCGCAATTTCGAGGGGCGTCAGGGCAAGGGTGGTCGCACTCACCTCGTGTCGCCTCTGGTTGCGGCGGCCACTGCAGTTCGCGGAACCCTGTCCTCTCCGGCGGATCTCGCGTAGCAGCGAGCCCTCCGACCGGATCGATCGAACTCACAGGAGAAATTTCGATGGAAGCTTTCACTCGACACAAAGGCATCGGCGTTCCGCTCCGGCGGTCCAATGTCGACACCGACCAGATCATTCCGGCGGTCTATCTCAAGCGCGTGACTCGCACCGGATTCGAGGACGGATTGTTCGCCGGTTGGCGATCCGATCCGAACTTCATCTTGAACCTCGCGCCTTACGACCGCGGATCGGTTCTCGTGGCCGGGCCGGACTTCGGCACGGGATCGTCACGCGAGCACGCTGTCTGGGCGCTGTCGGACTTCGGTTTCAGGGTCGTCATCGCATCCAGATTCGCCGATATCTTCCGCGGAAACATGGGCAAGGCCGGCTTGGTGGCGGCCGAGGTCGAGCAATCGGACGTCGAATTGCTGTGGAAAGCCTTAGAAGAACAGCCCGGTCTGGAGCTCGTCGTGGACCTCGTCGACAAGACGGTCACGGCTGGAACCTTGGTGGTGCGCTTCGCGATTGACGACTACACGCGGTGGCGTCTGCTGGAGGGTCTGGACGACATCGGACTGACATTACGCCAGGTAGAGGCCATTACGGAGTACGAAAAGTCAAGGCCTTCATACAAACCCCTCACCCTTCCGGCAAGGATCGAGGAGCCTTCGAAAAGCTGACGGACGGGGGGTCCGACACGCTTTGCGGCCGTGAAGCATTCCGCGACACCGAAATGAAAATTGGCGTGGCGCATAGACTCTTGACGACTTGGGGTTTACCGTTGTAGTAGTCGGTCCGACGATGGGCCACAATATAGCGGAGGAAATCCATGAACAAGGCAGAGCTGATTGACGCCCTGACCGAGAAGTTGGGGTCTGACAGGCGGAGCGCCACAGAGGCTGTCGAGAACATCGTCGACACCATCGTGCGCGCGGTCCACCGCGGCGAAAGTGTCACGATCACGGGCTTCGGCGTGTTCGAGCAGCGTCGTCGCGCGGCGCGTGTCGCCCGTAACCCCCGCACCGGTGAGACCGTTCGCGTCAAGCCGACCAACGTACCGGCATTCCGTCCGGGCGCGCAGTTCAAGGCCGTCATCGCCGGTGGACAGAAGCTGCCCGCAACCGGACCTGCCGTCAAGCGCGGTTCGGCAGCAGCTCCGGCCAAGAAGACTGCGGCAGCGAAGAAGACCGCCGCCAAGAAGGCAGCGGTGAAGACGACCGCCCGCAAGGCCACCACCGCGGCAGCCAAGAAGGCGGCTCCGGCGAAGACTGCCGCGAAGAAGGCAGCTCCCGCAAAGACCGCCGCCAAGAAGGCAGCTCCCGCAAAGACAACCGCACGCAAGACCACGACGGCTGCTGCCAAGAAGGCTCCGGCCAAGACGACCGCACGCAAGGCTGCAACCACTACGGCCCCTGCCAAGAAGGCTCCGGCCAAGACAGCGGCCAAGAAGACCGTCGCCAAGAAGGCCCCCGCCAAGAAGGCTCCGGCCAAGAAGGCACCCGCGAAGCGCGCTGCAAAGAAGTAACGCTCGACCGGCACCGGTCATCCAGGACCGGGTCGTTCTCGCACTCCACAGAAGGCCCCGACCGAAATTTCGGTCGGGGCCTTCTGCCGTGTTCGTGATCCGCGGATGCAACTCAGTCGTCGGCGACCAGGTTCGGTAGCGGGCTGGCGATGTGGTCGGCCGCAACGAGCCGACCGTCGTGGCGCGAGAGCACCCACACGCTCCCTTTTCGATTCCTGTTGGCAGGCAACGTGATGCCGTCCTTGTCGGCCCACCATCGCATGAGATCGGGGATCACCTTGCCTTGGCTGCAGATCACCGGTGTACCCATCGTCTCGGCGATGTCGCGAGCCCGGTGGCGGCCCTTTCGGGGGTCCTCGGCGTACCCCTCCTCGGACAGCAGGTGCTCCGGTTCGACCTGCACGCCCAGCGATTCGGCAAACGGCGCGACCGTCTGTTCGCACCGGACGCGGTCGGCTGCATACACCGAGTCACCGCCGAACGCGCCCAATAGTGAGACGAGTGCCTCGGCCTGACGTCTACCGGTCTTGTCGAGGGGGCGATCGGCGTCGTTGCCCTTGTATCGCGACCGCGAGCCGGCACTGCCGTGCCGGACCAGCAGCACGGTGGACGTAGCGGCCGGCTTGGCGACGAATCGTCGAAGAATCTTGTGGTCCATGGGATACGAGAGTTCGCCGCCGATCTTGTCGGGTGCGATCCAACGGAGTTCGTCCACTTCGTCGTTCGGGACGAATTCTCCGCCGGTTGCCTCGGCAGCCCAGTAGAGCACCTTCTTCATGCGACGGTGGCCGGGAATCGGGTAGGTGACGTAGGACAGCGACCGTCCGAGAGTCGAGTCGAAGCCCGTCTCCTCCTTGACTTCTCGGACAGCCGCGTCGACCGCTGTCTCTCCGGGATCGAGCTTTCCCTTGGGAAAAGACCAGTCGTCGTACTTCGGCCTGTGTACCAGAGCTACTTCCACCACCGAGTCGTTCTCCGGCGATCGTCGCCACAGAATCGATCCGGCCGCGAAGATGTTGGCGCGGGGGGAGCCATCGGAAGTGCCCATCAGGACGCCTGATTCCTCCGGCTGCGCATCAATTCCACCTGGTGTTCTCGGACACTTTCGCCTTGCGCAGGCGACGCGACCCAGCCACCGTCCGGCCCCAGTTCCCAGCAGCGGGTGGTGGGGTCGAGAGCCGAGTCGAAGATGTCACCGAGTTGCTTGGTCAGCTTCGGATCCTTGACCTGGGCCATCACTTCCACTCGCCGGTCGAGGTTTCGGTGCATCATGTCGGCGCTGCCGATCCAGAATTCGTCGGCACCCTGGAAATGCAGAACCCGTGAGTGTTCGAGGAACCTGCCGAGAATGGACCGAACTTCGATGTTCTCCGACAGGCCCGGTACGCCCGGCTTGAGCGCGCAGATCCCGCGTACGACCACCTTGACGGGGACCCCGGCGACCGATGCGCGGTACAGCGCGTCGATCACCTGCTCGTCGACAAGAGCGTTGGCCTTGAGGCGAATTCCGGCTGCGCGGCCCGCCTTGAGGTGCTCGACTTCTGCTTCGATGCGCTCGACGATGCCGCGTCGCACGCCGTACGGGGCCACGAGGAGATTGCGGTACTTGGACTTTCGCGAGTATCCGGTGAGCGAGTTGAACAGGTCGGTGAGGTCCGCACCGATTTCGGGCGACGACGTGAGCAACCCGACGTCCTCGTAGATACGCGCCGTCTTCGGGTTGTAGTTGCCCGTGCCGATATGGCAGTACCGGCGGATGACCGATCCTTCTCGGCGGACGACGAGGCAGGTCTTGCAGTGAGTCTTCAACCCGACGAGGCCGTAGACCACGTGCACCCCGGCCTTTTCGAGCTTGCGTGCCCACTCGATGTTCGCCTGCTCGTCGAATCGTGCCTTGATCTCGACGAGGGCTACCACCTGCTTGCCGGCCCCGGCCGCGTCGACGAGTGCGTTGACGATCGGCGAGTCACCCGAGGTGCGGTACAGAGTTTGCTTGATCGCGAGGACCTGCGGATCGGCCGCAGCCTGTTCGATGAAGCGCTGCACGCTGGTGGAGAACGAGTCGTACGGGTGATGCACCAGAACGTCGCCGTCGCGAAGCGTCGAGAACACGCTCTTCGGGGTTTCGCGCTCACCGAACGCCGGATGTGTTGCCGGGACGAAGGGAGCGTCCTTGAGATTGGGGCGGTCGACGCTGTAGACCTGCCACAGGCACGACAGATCGAGCAGACCGGGAACCTGAATGACGTCGCCCGGATCGACGTCGAGTTCGCGTAGCAACAGTTCGAGCATGTGCTCGGTCATGTCGTCGGCGATCTCGAGGCGGACGGGAGAACCGAAACGCCTACGCGCCAGCTCTCGTTCGAGTGCCTGCAAAAGATCCTCGTCGCGGTCCTCTTCGACCTCGAAATCGGCGTTGCGAGTAATGCGGAACGCGTGGCTCTCGACCACCTCCATGCCGGGGAACAACACGTCGAGGTGCGCCGAGATCAATTCCTCCATCGACAGGAAGGCGTCGATGCGATGGCTCCCCTCACCGCGCTTGACGCGCACGAACCGGTCGACGTTGTCGGGTACCTTCACACGGGCGAAGTGCTCGCCGGTTGTGGAGTAATCCTTCACCGTCACAGCGAGATTCAGGCTCAGGCCGCTGATGTACGGGAAGGGGTGCGCCGGGTCGACGGCCAGCGGGGTGAGGACCGGGAAGACCTGTTCGGTGAAATAGTCGGACAGACGCGCACGCTCGTCGCTGTCGAGATCGGACCACCGGATGATTGCGATGCCCTCGGCCGTGAGCTCGGGCAGGATCGAATCGAGCAGTACTCGGGCGTGTTTGAGAGCGAGCTCCTGAGTGCGCTGCCCGATGACCGCGAGCTGCTCGCGCGGGGTCATGCCATCGGCCGATCGAACCGACAGTCCGGTCTCGTCGCGGCGTTTGAGCCCTGCGACACGAACCATGTAGAACTCGTCCAGATTGGACGCGTAGATGGCCAGGAACTTGGCACGCTCGAGTAGCGGCAGGGACGAGTCCTCTGCAAGCGCGAGAACACGGGAGTTGAAATCCAGCCAGCTCAATTCCCGGTTCAGGTACCGATTTTCGGGAAGCACCATGGCGGCATCCACCGATTCCGGAGTGGCGGCAGGAAGGGCGGAGGGAATGCTCGGCATCGTTGCGGTCACCGGGGCACTCCACACCGGCTCCGCACCGTTGCTGTCCGCACCGTTGCTCTCCGCGGTCTCGATCGCCGGATCTTCGGTCGCTGGCTGCGCGTCGTCTGTGCTCACAGCACGATCATCCCCCATACCCGCCGTCGGTGAAACTCCGATGACCGAACTTGTTCGCACGTCCACCGAATCACGCGGTGGTTGCGGATTCCTCGTCGCTCCAACCGAGTGAGCGAAGTACGGCTGTCGTCTCCGGCCCGACCCCGAGTCGATGAGCCCGACGTACGTCGTCGACGGTGTCGACGTCGAGTCGAAGTCCCGGCCACGTGCCGTCCAGTGGTCGCGCTCCCGACAAGGTGTGGCGGCGTGCGGAATCCGATCCGAACAGCGGCGCGAGCTCGTCGGCAGAATTCTTCAGGATCAGCGCTGCGGTTCCGGTGCCGTGATGGTCGACCACGACCGACCTGCCGCCGGAGACTGCCGTCGCATACGCCTGCGCGAGTTCGGCGGGACGTAGCGCAGGCAGATCCGCTTGCAGCGCAACGATGTCGACCCGATCGGCCGGGGCCGCGCCGGGGTTCCCGTGGCGATCGCGTGGTGCGTGATCGACTCGCAGTGCGGCCGCAGCAGCGGAGAATGCGGCATTGAGACGGGCTTCGGGATCTCGAGCGCCGGAAGCCGACGGTTCGTCCAGCACCCGGGCACCGATTTGTCGCGCGGTGTCGGCGACGACCGGATCGGGTGTGACGACGGTGACCGAATCGACCACCGACACCGAACCGGCCGCGGTGACCGTGTCGACGAACATGGCGAGCACCAATCGGGTCCGGTCGGCCCCGGAGAACTCGGACGCCAGACGGGACTTCGCCGCTGTCAGGTCCTTGACCGCGATGACGACTCCGACCGCGCGGCGCAGCGCATCGGACGGCCGACCCTCGCGGTCGTCGTCGCTGCTTCGAATTGCGCCCATGGTGTTCGATCCTGCCAGCGTCACCGATGTCTGCCGACTCCGACCGCCCGGGCAGGTCTGCGCGTTAGGGTGATGCGCGCGTAGGCAGGGCATCGGCGAGCAGGTGAGAGGTTGGCGGCATGAGCAGAGCAGCGGTACTGGGGTCCGGGTCGTGGGGTACCGCATTCGCCAAAGTGTTGGCCGATGCCGGAACCGATGTCACCATGTGGGCGCGCCGAGAGGAACTCGCTGCCTCGATCAGCGAACGGCACGAGAACGCGGACTACCTCCCCGGAATCGAACTGCCGTCGTCGATCCGCGCCACGAGCGATCCGGCGACGGCCCTCGACGGTGCGGACATCGTGGTGCTCGCGGTGCCGTCGCAGAGTCTGCGCGCGAACCTGTGGGAGTGGACGGATGCGATCGCACCGCACGCGACACTGCTGTCTCTGGCCAAGGGCATAGAGACCGGAACGCTCATGCGCATGAGCCAGGTGATTTCACAGGTGACCGGGGCCGATCCCAGCCGGGTGGCCTGCCTGTCCGGGCCGAATCTGGCGCGCCCGATCGCCGAGGGGCAGCCGGCCGCGACCGTCATCGCGTGTTCCGACTCGCAACGAGCGCTCGAGATTCAAAAAGCTTGCGCCACAGGATATTTCAGGCCGTACACCAACTCCGACGTCATCGGTGCCGAGATCGGTGGCGCGTGCAAGAACGTCATCGCCCTCGCCTGTGGAATGGCCAGCGGAGTCGGCTACGGCGAGAACACCCTCGCGTCGATCATGACCCGAGGCCTGGCCGAGATCATCCGGCTCGGTGTCGCGCTCGGGGCCACACCGTCGACGCTGTCCGGGCTCGCCGGCGTGGGAGATCTGGTCGCCACCTGCTCGTCGCCGCTCTCGCGCAACCGTACGTTCGGTGAGCGGCTCGGTTCGGGAGGCTCCCTCGAGAGCGCGCAGGAAGCAGCGCACGGGCAGGTGGCCGAGGGCGTGAAGTCCTGTACGTCGGTGCGCGCGCTCGCCGAGAGCTACGACGTCGAGATGCCGTTGACCGATGCCGTGCACCGTGTGTGCCACGGGGGAATGTCGGTTCCGGACGCGGTGGGCCACCTGCTGGGGCGTCGAATCAAGCCCGAGTGAGGTCACGTTCTCGACGTGTGCACGAACAGGGCGAATCCGCGTTCGCGGGGAGACGGCGGTACGGTTTGTCACCGTGAGTACTCCCCGAATCAAAGTTGCCGTCGTCTTCGGTGGCCGCAGCAGTGAGCACGCGGTGTCCTGTGTCTCGGCGGGTAGCGTGCTCGCGAATCTGGACCCCGATACCTACGAGGTGGTCCCGGTGGGGATCACCCCCGACGGTGCCTGGGTGCTCGGCTCCAGTGATCCGGATGCGCTGACGATTCGTGATCGAGTACTGCCGACGGTGGACAAGTCCGGTGCCGCACTCGCGCTGAGCACCGATCCGGGACGCGCAGGCGCGCTGATCGCTCTCGGTGAGGGCGACGCCGGACAGGTCCTGGCTGCGGTCGACGTCGTGTTTCCGGTGCTGCACGGGCCGTACGGCGAGGACGGCACCCTGCAGGGAATGCTCGAACTCGCCGGTGTCCCGTACGTGGGTCCCGGAGTGTTGGCCAGTGCCGCAGGCATGGACAAGGAGTTCACCAAGAAGCTTCTGGGAGCCGACGGACTACCGATCGGCAGGCAGGTCGTGCTGCGACGCGGCACCGATGACCTGACCGAAGCCGAACGCGACCACATCGGTCTCCCTGCCTTCGTCAAGCCCGCGCGAGGCGGATCGTCGATCGGAATCTCGCGCATCACCTCGTGGGATCACCTGCAGTCGGCGATCGGCGTTGCCCGAGAGCACGACCCCAAGGTGATCGTCGAAGGAATGATCCACGGCCGCGAGGTCGAATGCGGCGTACTCGAATTCCCCGACGGCAGCGTGCGCGCCAGCGCGATCGCCGAGATCCGGCTCCCCGACGCGGACAGCGACGATCACGCCTTCTACGACTTCGACACCAAGTACCTCGACGATGTCAGCGAATTCGACATTCCTGCCACACTCGACGACGACATCAGCGATCGTATTCGCGAACTCGCAGTCTCGGCCTTCCGCGCATTGGACTGCCAAGGATTAGCGCGGGTCGACTTCTTCGTCACCGAGGAAGGCCCGGTGATCAACGAGATCAACACGATGCCCGGATTCACGTCGATCTCGATGTACCCCAAGATGTGGGCCGAGAGCGGAATCGACTACTCGACCCTGATCAGCACCCTGATCGACACCGCTCTCGCACGCGGTACCGGCCTGCGCTGACCCGGCGCTACTGCAACGGTGCCGGGTCGAGGGGCTGCTGGGGTAGTGCTGCCGACACTGCTGACGAGGCATCCTGCAGAGGTGTCGGGCCGGAGTCGCCGGGAATGGTGAGAGCGATGTACGTGCCCCGATCGACGACGAACCACGTGCTGGCGTCGATGCCGTCGTTCTCGCCGGACACCTCGAACCACTGGACGCCGTCGATCACCTGAAGTGGTGCAGCCACATCGAATCCGACAGGGCGAGGCAGCCCGCAGCGAAGCACGACCGGCTCGGCGTTCTCCTCGGCCGATACCCAGGCTCGGACTCCGACAGGTGCCGGGTCGGCCAGGTCGGCGCGGCTGTAGTCGCCCAGCTCGTCGGGCAGCGCATCGAGGAGGGTCGAGCACTGTGCGCTCGCGGCGTCGGGTGCGTCGACCGGCCCCAGCGCTACCGGATCGTGGGCGGGGGAGCTGTTCACCGCTATCGCGGCCACGAGAACTCCCACCACCAACGCGACCGGCAGGGCGATCGCGGTGGCTATGACCGCAGGGTGGCGCTGCTCGCGGGTCTCGTCGGCCGCTGCTGCATTCTCGGACCGGGTGCCGGCGTCGTCGCCGTTGTCTTTGTCGTGGTCGTGGTCGTGGTCGGCAGAGTTCATGCGCTACCGAACCGCCGAGGTCGACTGCGGGGCGACGGGACAGGTGAGGGTGCGCGTGATGGCGTCGACCTTCTGAATTCGGGAGACGATGTCCGCGATCTCGGTGTCGGATGCGCCGTCGGCCCTGACGATGACGTCGTAGGGTCCGACCACAGCTTCTGCGGATACGACGCCGTCGACCGACTCGATCTGCCGCGCAACGGTCGTGGCACGGCCGACTTCGGTCTGAACGAGAACGAAGGCTTGCACCATCGGTGGTCCCTTTCCTTGCTGGGACGATCGACTGTAAGTTGAGTCGACTGTACGTTGAGTCGGTTGCGTACTCACAGCACGAAACCGGCTGCGCCGGACCGGGCCCGGGCACCGCTAAAGGTACCGCAGGCGCGGTGCCGGTTTCGCGGGAGACCGACGTCCGAATTGCGCTCTGAGGGAGGAACATCATCGACGACACCGGCCCTTCGGGGACCACCGCCGCCGAACCGACGGTGGCCCAGATCGGCGAGTTCGACGTCATCGCCCGGGCCGTCGCCGATCGAGTGCAACCGACGTCGACCATCGTCGGCCCCGGCGACGACGCTGCCGTCGTCAGTGCATCCGACGGCAGGGTGGCCGCCACGACAGATATGTTGGTGCACGGCAGGCACTTTCGGCTCGATTGGTCGACTCCGGTGGAGATCGGCCGGAAGGCGATCGCGCAGAACGGGGCAGACATCGCCGCGATGGGTGGGCAGTGCTCGGCATTCCTGGTTGCTCTCGGCTGCCCGGCGGACACACCGGTGAGCGTGACGGACGGTCTGAACGAGGGCATGTGGCGCGAGGCGTCGGCTGCGGGTTCGGCGATCGTCGGCGGTGATGTGGTGCAATCGGATCAGCTGGTGATCTCGATCACTGCGCTCGGTGACCTACAGGGCAGGGCTCCCGTACTGCGATCGGGTGCGCAGGTCGGTGATGTGATCGCGTTCGCGGGGCGGCTCGGGTGGTCCGCGGCCGGACTCGCTCTGTTGCTCGCGGGCGGCGATCGCTCCGGGCACGACGCGGTTCTCGATGCACACCGCGTGCCCGCCCCGCCGTACCGTGCCGGAATCGAGGCCGCCGAGGCAGGCGCGACATCACTCACCGATGTGTCCGACGGGTTGTCGGCCGACCTGGGGCATATCGCCGACGCATCCGGCGTATCGATGGTTCTGGAACCGGAGCGTCTTCCGATCGCCGACGAAGTCCGTTCGGCTGCAGAGCTGTTGGGGGCAGATCCCCTCGAGTGGGTACTCACCGGCGGCGAGGATCATGCTCTCGTCGGCACGTTCCCCGGCCTCGCTACCGTTCCGACGGGGTGGATCGTGATCGGCCGCGTCGAGCCGGCGTCGAATGCAACCGACGGTGGCGTCACTGTCGCCGGGCACCACCGCGTGGGCAGATCCGGTTGGTCGAGCTTCGACGGAGAGTGAGCTCCGACCGGGTCCATGGAGTCGGCTAAGTTGCAAGGATGGCTATCTACGCGCTCGGCGACCGCGAACCCGATATTCACCCGGACGCCTATGTCCATCCCGATGCAGTCGTCATCGGAGCGGTGACCTTGGCGGCGGGATCGTCGGTGTGGCCGACGGCCGTGCTCCGAGCCGATTACGGCACGATCTCCGTCGGTGCGGGCACCAACATTCAGGACGGGACCGTCATCCACTGCACCCCCATCGACGCGACCGTGATCGGTGCCGGATGCGTTCTCGGTCACAATGCGCATGTCGAGGGTGCGACCATCGGCGACAACTGCCTCATTGCATCGGGTTCCGTGGTGCTCAACGGCTCGAGGATCGGGGCCGGTTCCATCGTGGGTGCGGGTGCGGTGGTGCCGTTCAAGTTCGTCGTTCCCGAACGCAGCATTGCGCTCGGTGTTCCCGCGAAAATCCGTGAAGGCTTCGAGGTTCCGGAGGGGCACGTGGACATCAACGTGCAGATGTACTCCGCGAACGCCGCGTACTACCGCGACGCGCTGCGCCGGATCGACCGATGACGGCCCGCCCGCTCGCCGAGAGCGTGGATCCGGGTTGGGCCCGTGCCTTGGCACCGGTCGAGACGAATGTTGCTGCGATGGGCGACTTTCTGCGAGCCGAGCTCGCCGCCGGAAAGCACTACCTCCCCGCCGGTGAGAACGTTCTGCGTGCTTTTCGGTACCCGTTCGACCGGGTTCGGGTGCTGATCGTGGGCCAGGACCCGTACCCGACCCCGGGTCATGCAGTGGGGCTGAGCTTTTCGGTCGCCCCCGACGTGCGTCCCGTTCCACGCAGTCTGGCCAACATCTTCAAGGAATATTCGGACGATCTCGGTCTGCCGACACCCAGCAACGGTGATCTCACGCCGTGGGCGGAGCAGGGTGTGATGCTGCTCAACCGAGTGCTCACGGTCGAACCGTCCGCGGCGGCGTCGCACCGCAAGAAGGGCTGGGAAGCGGTGACGGAGCAGGCAATTCGTGCTCTTGTCGCCAGAGCCGAAGATCCCCGGGCCCCCGGCCTGGTGGCGATTCTCTGGGGACGTGACGCGGCGACGCTCAAACCCATGCTGGGATCGGTGCCGTGCATCGAGTCGGCCCATCCGTCACCGCTGTCCGCATCACGGGGATTCTTCGGATCCAAGCCCTTCAGTCGCGCCAACGAATTGTTGGTCGAGGGCGGGGACGAACCGATCGACTGGACGTTGCTGTGACCGGCTCAGGAAAAATCGGGGCGACGCTTCTCGACGAATGCGTCGACGCCTTCCACTCCTGCAGGTGAGACTGCGGCCGCCGAGATCGAGGCGGCCTCGGCATCCAATTGCTCTGCCAGAGTTGCGGTGTCGGACGCCGCGAGCAGCTTCTTGATTCCCTGATACGCCGAGGTGGGGCCGACGGCGAGGGTTCGGGCCAGTCGTTCGGCCTCGCTGTCGACGAAGTCGTCGCCCACGAGGCGGCTGAGGATTCCGAGACGCACCGCATCCTCACCGTTGAGAATCGAATCGTTCAACAGGATGTCCATTGCGTGGCCGGATCCGACGATGCGGGGCAGGGTCCAGGACATGCCACCGTCCGGCGTGAACCCGATGGCGGGGTAGGCCGGTCGAAGCTTGGTCGACGGTCCGCCGATGGCGATATCGGTGAGACACACCAGGCTCATGCCGGCGCCGGCCGCCCAGCCGTGTACACCAGCGACGATGGGAACCGTCACTGCTGCCAGTTCGCGAACGAAGGCGTGGAACGCATCGGCAACCGAGCCGACGAAGGCACCGCGATCGTCGGCACCGGCGAAGTCCCGTACGTTGCCGCCGGCGCAGAAGTTCGGCCCGCGGCCGATGAGCAGGACGCTTCCTACAGATGTGGCACCGGTGTTCACCTCGTGCAGTGCCTGCGTTCCCGAGGTGATGCCGTCCAGGTCGAGAGAGGAACCGCCCGCCTCGGTGGCGACGACGATGTGCAGCACTCCGTCTTCGATGCTGACCTTGCTCGAGCTTTCGCTGTCCGAATGAGTCACGTTCGGCACTCTATCGGACGTCCAACTGTTTGCCCGAATGCGCAGGAACATCGACAGACAACTGTGCCCCGCATCCGAGTGGATGCGGGGCACAGTTCTCGCACGCGGTCGAGGCCGTGGAGGAAATCGAAGAGCGGGGCCGAAATCAGCCCCGAACCACCTTGCCTGCCTTCAAGCAGGAGGTGCACACGTTCATGCGCTTGGAGTTGCCAGGCGCAACCTGAGCGTGAACGGTCTGAATGTTCGGGTTCCAACGACGGTTGGTCCGTCGGTGCGAGTGCGAGACCGACTTACCGAAGCCGGGCCCCTTGGCGCATACGTCGCAGACGGCAGCCATAGTCGCGAACTCCTTGTTAGATGTTGAGCGTTACATGTGGTCGAAGACATCGAAACGAACTACGAGCAGATGCAAGGATTGCAATGCGTGAAGATCGCCTCGAGGCAACCCTGCAAGAATAGCGGCGTCCCACCCAATCACCAAACCGCCACCGCAGACGAGGTGTACCGGCTCACGCGGGCCGCGCTGACGATTCTGCCCGACTAAGCTTCGGGCACTGTCCGGGGCCGACATCGTCGGGCCCGGGCGCAGGTACGGACGGAACGCAGGGGAGGCGCTCGAGGTGGTCGACGTACTCGAATCCATCGATGCCTCGGGCCTGCGCCGGTGGGCCTATCGCTGTGTGGATTCCCTCACTGCTCGGTGCGACGAGATCGACGCACTGAACGTCTTCCCGATTCCGGACTCCGATACCGGCACCAACCTGATGTTCACGTTCCGCGCTGCGGTCGAGTCCATGCGCAGTGCCGGGCCGGCCGCGGGCGCGGGTGCGATCGGACGGGCTCTGGCGGTGGGAGCCGTATCGGGCGCGCGAGGAAATTCCGGGGTCATCGTCTCGCAACTCCTGCGCGCCGTGGGTGAGGCCGCAGCCGACGGTCCGCTGGACACCGTGTCGATCCAGGCCATGTTGCGGCGTGCACGAGTTCTGGTGGCGGGCGCGGTCAGTGTCCCCGCCGAGGGCACCATGCTCACGGTGCTCGAGGCTGCTGCCCACGAGGCCGCTGCCCACGACGCGAACGTCGATCTGGCCACGCTGGTGGTCGATATCGCGGAGGCCACCGCTCGCGCTCTCGATCGCACGACGGACCAACTCGCACCGTTGCGAGAGGCGGGCGTCGTGGATGCGGGGGCGCTGGGGTTGTCGGTGATCTTCGACGCGTTGGTCGAGGTCGTGACCGGCCGCACCCCGCCGAGGCGACGCTATCGCCGTCCTCAGGACCACGAACGGGTGATCGAAGTCGGTGTTTCGAACGCACCCGGAGCCTCCGACGGGGCGGCGGCTCGTTCGCAGTCCCGGCCGCTCGGCTACGAGGTTCTCTACGTCGTCCCCGGCATCGACGACACCCGCGCGGCTGCGCTGCGTGCAGCGCTGTCGGACCTCGGCGATTCGGTCGTGGTTGCCGGAGACGGCTCCGGGGCGTACTCCGCTCATGTGCACACCACCGACCCGGGCGGTGCCGTCGAGTGCGGGATCGCGGCGGGAAGTATTCGAGGAGTGCGCATCTCGTGTTTCGGACTGGCCGAGTACGCCGTCGACGCGAACGTCGGTGAGCACGAGCCCGAGGCTATGTCGGTGGGTCGCGATATTTTGGCCCTGGTCGCCGGTGACGGTGCCGCGGCTCTCTACGTACAGGAAGGTGCGACGGTGGTGCGATGCGACGAGCCCATCGATTCGTCGGTGTTGCATCGCGCCATCGTGGGCATGAAGCACCGCGAGGTTCTGGTGCTGCCGAACGGGGCGCTGTCCGCTCAGGAGCTCGTTGCCGTCGGTGCTGCGGCCAGGGCCGACGGTAAGGACGTGTCGATGTTGCCGTGCTCGGCGATGGTGCAGGGGTTGGCTGCGCTTGCAGTGCACGACGCGGCCAGAGCAGCCGTCGACGATGCGTTCGCGATGTCCGATGCTGCAGCGGGGACGAGGTGGGGTTCGTTGCGCATCGCCGAGCAACGCTCGCTGACCTGGGTCGGCATGTGCGAGCCGGGTGACTGTCTCGGTCTGGCCGGGCAGGAAGTGGTGATCGTTGCCGAGCATCCGCTCGATGCCGGATGCAGACTGCTGGACCAGCTGTTGGCCACCGGCGGTGAGATGGTGACGGTGTTGCTCGGGGCGCTGGCTCCTGCGGATCTCGGAGGTCGGCTCGCCGACTATGTGGCGGGTGCGCATCCCGGCGTCGACGTGGTGGTCTACCCGGGCGGGCAGCCCGGGGATCTCGTGCAATTCGGAGTGGAATAGGGAATCTCGGAACTATGGCAACGCTGGTGGATCGGCTCGACGATGTCCTCGGAGCGGCGGCTGCGGCACCGCTGGCCGAGGTGTTCGGCATCCATACCGTCGAAGACCTGCTGCGGCACTACCCGCATCGCTACATGACGCACGGTTCCGAGCTCGGCGAGAAGGAACCCCCCGAGGGGGAACACATCACCATCGTCGCCACCGTGGAATCGGCGACCCTGCGTTCGATGAAGAACCGCAACGGTCAATTCCTTGCCGTCACCCTTGCGGCCGACGGGCAGCGGATCGAAGCCACGTTCTTCAGCCCGCACAAGCTCAAACACGTGGTCGTGCCCGGGCGGCGGGGCATGTTCTCGGGCAAGGTCAAGTATTTCGGTCGGCGGTGGAACCTCACCCACCCCAGTTACGTGATCCTCGGGGGTGACGACAACGACGGGGCCATCGTCCCCGCGGGTCGCATCGTCGGCGGTGGCACGCTGGCCGGCCTGGCGCGTGGCTCGGTCGATTCGTCCGGAGCCGTCGACATGTCGGTGTTCGACCGCGCCTTCGTACCTATCTATCCTGCGGCGAAAGATGTCGAGAGCTGGACATTCATGCGCTGCGTTCGGCAGGTACTCGACCAGCTGGACGACGTGGTCGATCCGCTGCCGGAATCGGTGCGCCGCGAGCGTGGCCTCATCGACATCGACGCCGCGCTGCGTTCGGTCCACTTTCCCGATACTGCGGCGGACAAGGACGCCGCCCGGGAACGATTGAAGTTCGACGAGGCATTGGCTGTTCAATTGGTACTCGCGGACCGACGACGCGACGCGTCCGACCGGGTAGCTGCGCGGTGCCCACCGATCACCGACGGCATCGCGGCGGAGTTCGACCGCCGGCTGCCGTTCGAGTTGACGGTCGGTCAGCACCAGGTTGCTGCGGAGATCGCCAACGACCTGTCGGGCCCGCATCCGATGTCGCGTCTGTTGCAGGGCGAGGTCGGCTCGGGTAAGACCATCGTCGCGTTGCGTGCCATGCTGCAGGTGATCGACGCCGGACACCAGTGCGCACTGTTGGCACCGACGGAAGTGCTTGCCTCCCAACATGCGCGATCGATCCGATCGATGCTCGGCACGCTGGCCGCCGGTGGCGAGCTGGGATCGCACGAGCTGGCCACCAAGGTGGCTCTGCTGACGGGGTCGATGTCCACTGCGGCAAAACGATCGGCCCTGCTCGATGCCGTGACAGGTGATGCCGGGATCGTCATCGGCACCCACGCTCTCATCGAGGATCGGGTCGAGTTTCTCGACCTCGCGATGGTCGTCGTGGACGAGCAGCACAGATTCGGTGTGGAGCAGCGAGATGCCCTGCGCGCGAAGGCTCGTGGAAACACCAGCCCGCATCTCCTCGTGATGACGGCGACACCGATTCCGCGCACGATCGCGATGTCGACGCTGGGGGACCTGGAGACGTCGGTACTGACGGAGCTTCCGCGCGGCAGGTCGCCGATCGTCAGCAACGTCGTCCCGGCCAGATCCAAACCGGGGTGGGTGGATCGAGCCTGGCAACGGATTCACGAGGAGGTCGCGGCGGGCCGGCAGGCCTACGTGGTCTGTTCTCGTATCGGTGACGGCGAGGATGCGGACACGGGGAAGAAGAGCGGAGCGGCGAAGAAGGCTGCGCCGAAAGTGGAGGACGGGCCGGAGACCACGGCTGCCGTGGATCTCTACGAGACGCTCTCCGCCGGTCCGATGGCCGATCTTCGTGTGGGGCTTCTGCACGGGCGACTGTCCGGTGATGACAAGGACATCACGATGTCGGAATTCAACGCGGGTGAGATCGACGTGCTCGTCTGCACGACGGTGGTCGAGGTGGGCGTGGATGTACCCAATGCCACGGTCATGGTGATCATGGATGCCGACCGCTTCGGCGTCAGCCAGCTCCACCAGTTGCGCGGCCGAATCGGCCGTGGCGGGCATCAGGGGCTGTGCATCATGATCAGCTGGCTCAGTCCGGGCGGTGGGTCGTTCGCTCGGCTCGAGGCTGTGGCCGCCACCAACGACGGGTTCGAGCTCGCCAAACTGGACCTGGCGACCCGCCGAGAAGGTGACGTGTTGGGAGCCGCGCAGTCGGGCACGGTGACCGGACTTCGGTTGCTCTCGTTCATCGACGACGAGGACATCATTTCCGACGCCCAGGATTGTGCCCGGTCGTTGTTCGCGCGGGACCCGTCTCTGGCCGACAATCCCGGCATCGCGTCGATGATGCGTTCGGCGTGGCGATCCGACAGAATCGACTACCTCGACAAGTCCTGACCCCGTCGCAGTCCGCACTGCACCGTTTCAGTAGCCGAAATTGAACAAAAGTTCCCGCATCGTGGGATCAGTACGCCTCCGGGGCTCTGTCTGCCGGGTAAGTTGAGCCAATGTTCTCCAAAGTTTTGGTTGCCAACCGCGGCGAGATCGCTATCCGCGCCTTCCGTGCGTCCTACGAACTCGGTGCCTCGACGGTGGCGGTGTTCCCGTTCGAGGATCGAAACTCGGTGCACCGAACGAAGGCCGACGAGGCTTATCAGATCGGGGAGAAGGGCCATCCCGTTCGGGCGTATCTCTCGGTCGACGAGATCGTCGCCGCCGCCAAGCGTAGCGGTGCCGATGCTGTGTACCCCGGCTACGGATTCCTTTCCGAGAACCCGGATCTCGCCGCCGCGTGTGTGGAGGCGGGCATCACGTTCGTCGGGCCCTCCGCCGATGTCCTCGAGCTGACCGGTAACAAGGCGCGCGCGATCGCCGCTGCGAAGGCCGCGGGACTACCGGTGTTGGCGTCCTCCGAGCCTTCCGCCGATATCGACGAATTGGTCGCGGCATCCGAATCCATGACTTTCCCGCTGTTCGTCAAGGCCGTGGCGGGTGGCGGTGGTCGCGGAATGCGCCGCGTGGCCGAGCCCGAGCAACTACGCGAGTCCATCGAAGCTGCTGCGCGCGAAGCGGAGTCGGCGTTCGGCGATGCGACCGTGTTCCTCGAGCAGGCAGTGATCGACCCCCGTCATATCGAGGTACAGATTCTTGCCGACGGCCAAGGCAACGTCGTCCATCTCTTCGAGCGCGATTGCAGTGTGCAGCGTCGACACCAGAAGGTGATCGAGTTGGCACCGGCGCCCAACCTTCCTCAGGAATTACGCGAGAAGATCTGCGCCGACGCCGTGGCGTTCGCCAAGCAGATCGGCTATTCCTGCGCCGGTACCGTCGAGTTCCTTCTCGATACCCGCGGCAATCACGTCTTCATCGAGATGAATCCGCGAATTCAGGTGGAGCACACCGTCACCGAAGAAGTGACCGATGTGGACCTGGTGCAGTCGCAGTTGCGTATCGCCTCCGGCGAGACGTTGGCGGACCTGGGATTGCAGCAGGAAAACATCGTGTTGCGCGGTGCAGCGTTGCAATGCCGCATCACCACGGAGGATCCCGCCAACGGATTCCGGCCCGACGTCGGCCGCATCACTGCCTACCGCACCCCGGGCGGTGCCGGCGTGCGCCTCGACGGCGGCACGACGTTGGGTGCCGAGGTCGGTGCCTACTTCGACTCGATGCTCGTCAAGCTCACCTGTCGCGGCCGTGATTTCGACACTGCCGTGGCGCGTGCCCGACGTGCGGTGGCGGAGTTCAGAATTCGCGGTGTCGCGACGAACATCCCGTTCCTGCAGGCGGTTCTGGTCGACCCCGATTTCACCGCAGGACGCGTCACCACCTCCTTCATCGAGGAACGTCCGGAACTGCTGACGTCGCGTTCCTCGGGTGACCGTGGCACCAAAATTCTGACCTACCTGGCCGACGTGACGGTCAACAAGCCGCACGGGGAACGTCCCTCGCCGGTGTACCCGCACGACAAGCTGCCCGACATAGACTTCTCGGCTCCCATTCCCGACGGCTCCCGGCAACGGCTGCTGGCGCTCGGGCCGGAGGGGTTCGCCCGCGATCTGCGCAATCAGAAGGCGCTCGGTGTCACCGACACCACGTTCCGTGATGCCCATCAGTCGTTGTTGGCAACGCGTGTGCGCACCAGTGGTCTGCTCGGCGTAGCGCCGTACGTGGCGCGAACGACGCCGCAGTTACTCTCGATCGAGGCCTGGGGAGGGGCGACGTACGACGTGGCGTTGCGCTTCCTGCACGAGGATCCGTGGGAGCGGTTGGCGAGCTTGCGAGAAGCCGTGCCCAACATCGCGATTCAGATGTTGCTGCGCGGCAGGAACACCGTCGGATACACCCCGTACCCGGAGAAGGTCACCCGTAGCTTCGTCGCCGAGGCCACCGACACCGGAATCGACATCTTCCGTATCTTCGATGCGCTCAACAACGTCGATCAGATGCGTCCGGCGATCGATGCAGTGCGCGAAACCGGTACGGCCATCGCAGAAGTGGCCCTGAGTTACACCGGCGACCTGTCGAATCCGAACGAGAACCTGTACACGCTCGACTACTACCTGAAGTTGGCCGAGCAGATCGTCGATGCCGGCGCGCACGTGCTGGCCATCAAGGACATGGCGGGTCTGTTGCGTGCCCCCGCGGCCAAGACGCTGGTGACGGCGTTGCGGTCCAACTTCGACCTGCCGGTGCACGTGCACACCCACGACACTCCCGGCGGACAGCTCGCTACCTATCTCGCGGCCTGGGAAGCCGGAGCCGACGCGGTCGACGGTGCCTGTGCTGCCATGGCAGGAACCACCAGTCAGCCCGCGCTGTCGGCGATCGTCGCCGCGGCCGCGCACACCGAGCGCGACACCGGCCTCGATCTGCAGGCCGTCTGCGATCTCGAGCCGTACTGGGAGGCCGTGCGAAAGGTGTATGCGCCCTTCGAGTCCGGGCTGCCGGCACCGACCGGTCGCGTGTACACCCACGAGATTCCGGGCGGCCAGCTGTCGAACCTACGCCAACAGGCTATTTCGCTCGGTCTCGGTGATCGCTTCGAGACGGTCGAAGCCAATTACGCTGCGGCCGACCGCATGTTGGGTCGATTGACCAAGGTGACGCCGAGCTCGAAGGTCGTCGGCGATCTGGCTCTTGCGCTCGTGGGTGCGAATGCGTCCGCCGAGGAATTCGCCGAGGACCCCAGCCGGTACGACATCCCCGATTCCGTTGTCGGGTTCCTACGCGGCGACCTCGGAACACCCGCCGGCGGCTGGCCGGAGCCGCTGCGCACCAAGGCGCTCGAAGGCCGTGGTGCGGGCAAGCCGGTGACGCCGCTGACCGACGAGGACGAGAAGAACCTCGACGGGACGTCGGCGCAACGCCGTACCACTCTGAATCGGTTGCTCTTCCCCGGCCCCACAGCGGAACTCGAAGCTCATCGAGAGAAGTACGGCGACACGACCCGATTGTCGGCCAACCAGTTCTTCTACGGTCTGCGTCAGGGCGAGGAGCATCGAGTCACGCTCGAGAAGGGCGTCGAACTGCTCATCGGACTCGAAGCGATCTCCGACCCGGACGAACGCGGTATGCGCACCGTCATGTGCATCCTCAACGGGCAGCTACGTCCGGTGTCGGTGCGCGATCGGTCCATCGCGAGCGAAGCACCCACGGTCGAGAAAGCAGACCGCTCCAACTCCGGACACATTCCGGCTCCGTTCGCCGGGGTGGTCACCCTGGCAGTCGAGGAGGGCCAGAAGATCTCGGCCGGCGACACCATTGCCACGATCGAAGCGATGAAGATGGAGGCAGCGATCACCGCACCGCGGGGCGGCTCGGTCACTCGTCTGGCGATCTCGGGCGTACAGCAGGTGGAGGGCGGCGATCTGCTCGTCGTCATCGGTGGGGGGTCGACGGGCGAAGAGGCCGGGAGCGAATGACCCGGATCGTCGCGGGCGTTGCCGGGGGTCGCCGATTGGCGGTCCCCGGCCAAGGCACCCGGCCCACGTCGGAGCGGGTTCGAGAGGCACTGTTCAGTGCGCTCGAAAGTCGGATGGAGCTCGACGGGGCCGCGGTGTTGGATCTGTTCGCAGGGTCGGGTGCGCTCGGACTCGAAGCACTCTCACGTGGGGCCGCGTCGGCGGTGCTGGTCGAATCCGACGCACGGGCGGCCGCGGTAGTGCGCAAGAACATCGAATCGGTCGGCCTGACCGGAGCTTCGGTCAAATGCGCGCCGGTGGCCTCGGTCCTGGCCGGCACCGCCGACGCGTCCTACGACCTGGTGTTGGCAGATCCGCCGTACGCCGTCACGGATACCGCCGTGGCCGGCCTCCTCGAGCGGCTCGTGAGCGGGGGATGGCTCTCGGTCGACGCGGTGGTCGTGCTCGAACGGTCGTCGCGTTCGCCGGAGACCGTATGGCCGACTGGGCTCGTGCCGGAGAAGTCCAAGAAGTACGGCGAGAGCCGAATCGAGATCGCAATCCGGTCAGGAGTGGAGCCTGCGGAATGACCGGGTTGGGTCAGGAGTGGAGCCTGCGGAATGACCGGGTTGGGTCAGGAGTGGAGCCTGCGGAATGACCGAAGTGGTCAGGAGTGGAGCCAGCGGAATGAGCTGGCTGAGCTGATAGGTTCGCGGGCATGACTGGCGCACTGTGTCCTGGATCCTTCGACCCGGTGACCATCGGTCACCTGGATATCTTCGAGCGCGCGGCGGCCGCCTTCGACGAGGTGGTGGTGACGGTGATGGTGAACAAGAGCAAGAAGGGCATGTTCAGCGTCGAGGAGCGGATCGAGATGCTCGAGGTCGCGACCGAGCATCTGCCTAACGTTCGGGTCGGTTCGTGGTACGGCCTGCTGGTCGATTACGCACGGCAGGAGGGCTTTTCGGCGATCGTGAAGGGTCTTCGGAGTGCTGTCGACTTCGATTACGAGTTGCAGATGGCGCAGATGAACCGGACGCTGACCGGAGTGGACACGGTGTTCCTCCCTGCGAATCCGGCGCACAGTTTTCTGTCGAGCTCGTTGGTCAAGGAGGTGGCCACGTTCGGGGGAGACGTCACCGGTATGTTGCCGCCGTTCGTGCAGGACCGGTTGATGTCGCGTATCGCCGAGCGTGCCGCCCAGTAGTTCGATGGCGCAGTAGTTCGATGGCCCAGTAGTTCGAAAGGGCGCAGTAGTTCGAAAGGGCGACACACCGGGTGGGTATAGCGCAGACCGGCGTATCGGCGGGCAGACTGAACAGCGAAGAACTGTGGGTGTCGTCTGCGGAGCAGATGCGTTCGCGGTGGCAGATTCGACGATTGGGGTAACCGGTGTACCGCGTATTCGAGGCGCTCGACGAGCTCGTCGCCATTGTCGAGGAGGCGCGCGGCGTTCCGATGACTGCCGGGTGTGTCGTCCCTCGCGGCGATGTCCTGGAACTGCTCGACGACGTCCGTGACGCCATCCCCGGCGAGCTCGACGATGCGCAGGACGTGTTGGATCATCGCGACAAGCTGGTGGGTGATGCGCGGGCGACGGCGGAGAAGACCGTCACCAGTGCGAACGCCGAAGCTCAGGACACGGTGGAGAACGCACGCGACTCGGCGGACCGCATTCTCGCCGACGCCAAAGCACAGGCCGATCGCATGGTGTCCGAAGCGTCGGCGCATGCCGATCAGCTCGTGGCCGATGCCGAAGCCGAGGCCGAGCGAACGGTTCTCGAAGGCCAGCGTGAGTACGAGGCGCTGACCGTTCGCGCTCGCACCGAGGCCGATCGGATGATCGAGTCCGGTACGGCGTCGTACGAGCGGTCGGTCGCAGACGGCACCGCCGAACAGAACCGGCTCGTCTCGGAGACGGAGGTCGTTCAGGCGGCCCACGCCGAGTCGGCTCGGGTGATCGACAGCGCACACGCCGAATCCGATCGGATGCGCAGCGAGTGCGACGTCTACGTCGACACCAAGCTTGCAGAGTTCGAGGAGTTCCTCAGCGGCACCATTCGGTCGGTGGGTCGCGGTCGGCAGCAGTTGCGCACCGGCTCGGGCGTCCCGGACTACGGCAACGAACCGTACGGTGACACCTCCTACGGAAGTGCAGACCAGGGACGTCGTAGTCGGCACTGACCCGTCACGATTTGCTCACGTATGCGCAGATGCGTATCGTTGTGTGGTTGCTTACCGACAGTAGGCACACCGACAGTAAGGAAGATCAGCCGTGCCCCCGCCCAAGAGAACGACGCGTCCCGAACTGGACGCAGGATTCGTTCTGGACATTCTCAACCTCGGTCGTCGACCCGGGTCGACGAAAACCATCGAGCGGACGGTTCCGGCTCCTTCCCGAATCGGCCTCGATGCCATCGCCATCGAAGCCGGTGTACCGGTTTCGCTCGATCTGCAGTTGCAGGCGGTATCCGAGGGCGTTCTCGTCACCGGTTCCGTGCGAGCTGCCACGGCCGGTGAGTGCACGCGCTGCCTCGACCCGGTCACTGGCAATGTCGACGTCTACCTCACCGAGCTGTTCGCTTACCCGAACAGCATCACCGAGGAGACCACGGATGCGGACGAGATTCACCGTATCGTCGACGACCTGATAGATCTCGAACCCGTCATCGTCGACGCGGTCGGTCTGGAGCTTCCACTCCACCCCGTCTGCAGTGACGAGTGCGAGGGATTGTGCCCAGAATGCGGCGTTCGCCTGGCGATTGCTGAATCCGGCCACAGTCACGATACAATTGATCCTCGCTGGGCTGGACTTGCAGCCAAATTTGGCGTGGATCCAGAACCGAGCACAGAACTTGTGAACAACGAAGCCGAGGAGAAGTAAGTGGCTGTCCCGAAGCGCAAAATGTCGCGTTCCAACACGAGGTCGCGTCGTGCACAGTGGAAAACCACTGCGCCCACCCTCGTGACGTGCCCCAACCGTGGTTGCGGCGAGAAGACGCTGCCCCACATCGCGTGCCCTTCGTGCGGTACCTACAAGGGCCGCCAGGTCGTCGCAGCGGTCTGATTCCCGCTCAGGTGACAAACGAAGTAGTGGACCGACACAACGGCGGGCCACAGAACAATAGCTCCACTGCCGTCAGCGGCGGGGACGACCGAGAGTCGCTCCTCGCCGCTATCGGTGTTTCTCTGTCCGAACCCTTGTTGACCCTCGCTCTGACGCACCGGTCGTTCGCCTACGAGCACGGTGGTCTGCCGACCAACGAACGGCTCGAGTTCTTGGGCGACTCCGTGCTCGGCTTGGCGGTCACCGAGCACCTGTACGCGGTGCACCCCACCAAGTCCGAAGGACAGCTGGCCAAGATCAGAGCCAGTGTGGTCAACATGCATGCGCTCGCCGAGGTGGCTCGTGATCTCGGTGACGGCGGCCTCGGTCGTCATCTGTTGCTGGGTAAGGGCGAAGAGCAGACCGGCGGGCGCGACAAGCCCAGCATCTTGGCCGATGGTATGGAGTCCTTGCTGGGTGCGATCCACCTGCAACACGGAATCGATGTTGCCCGCACCGTGGTTCTGACACTGTTCGCCGGCTTGCTCGATCGGGCTCCCAAGCTCGGTGCGGGTCTGGATTGGAAGACCAGCCTGCAGGAGTTGACTGCGGAACGTGCACTGGGTGTCCCCGCGTACGAGATCTCGTCCACCGGACCCGACCACGACAAGGAATTCACGGCCACTGTGCTCGTCGGCGGATTCCCGCGCGGCGTCGGGGTGGGCCGGTCGAAGAAGGAAGCCGAGCAGAAGGCTGCCAGCACGGCGTGGAACTCGTTGTCGGACAACGAGACTCCTGTCGTTGCCGACTCCGCATCCGACTCTTCCTGATGCCCGAACTGCCTGAGGTCGAGGTGGTCCGGCTCGGCCTGGAATCTCACGTGGTCGGCAAGACGGTGCGCTCGGTGGAGGTACTGCACCCTCGCGCCGTACGGCGACACGACCTCGGCGGCCTCGATCTGATCGGCCAATTGCAGGGTCAGCGCATCGCCTCGGCCCAGCGGCGTGGCAAGTACCTGTGGCTGGTGATGGAACCCGGAGATTTCGCGACCGTCGTCCACCTGGGTATGAGCGGGCAAATGCTCGTGCAGCCTCCCACTGTCCCGGACGAGAAGCACCTGAGAATTCGAGCTCGCCTGGACGACGGCAGCGACCTCCGCTTCGTCGACCAACGGACCTTCGGCGGTTGGGCACTCGCTCCGATCGTGACGGTGAACGGAACCCAGGTACCCGAACCGGTCGCGCACATCGCCCGCGATCCTATCGACCCACTGTTCGATGCCGAATCGGTGGTGAACGTGTTGCGCGGCAAGCACACCGAGATCAAGCGGGCACTGCTCGACCAGACCGTGCTGTCCGGTGTCGGCAACATATACGCAGACGAAGCGTTGTGGCGCGCGAAGATTCACGGCAATCGAATCGCAGAAACACTGACGCGTCCCGCGCTGCGGCGTCTGCTGACCGGGGTCCACGCGGTGATGGGGGAGGCCCTCGCTCAAGGCGGAACCTCCTTCGATGCGCTGTACGTCAACGTCAACGGGCAGTCCGGCTACTTCGACAGGTCGCTCGATGCCTACGGGCAGGAAGGACTGCCCTGTTCGAGGTGCGGCGCACCGATCCGGCGCGAAAAATTCATGAACCGCTCCTCGTTCAGCTGCCCCACCTGCCAGCCGCGGCCGCGACACCTCCGGACCTGACCTCATTCCGCAGGCTCCACTCCTGAACCGCCCGCCTAGTATTTCGGTCATGGCAGAACAGAGCACGCCGACCAACCTCTGGGTCGAGCGCACAGGCACACGTCGATACACCGGTCGCAGTTCGCGGGGAGCCGAGGTGCTCATCGGGTCCGAATCGGTCGAGGGTGTTTTCACTCCGGGGGAGCTGCTCAAGATCGCCCTCGCGGCGTGCACGGGCATGAGCTCCGACGTCCCGCTCTCTCGTCGACTCGGTGACGACTACTCCGCCACCGTCGAGGTGTCCGGGGCCGCCGACCGCGAGAACGAGCTCTATCCCGAGTTGAACGAGATCCTTCGAGTCGACCTCAGCGCGATGGACCCCGAGGCGCAGCAACGCCTGCTGACCGTCGTCGAGCGTGCCATCGACAAGGTGTGCACGGTCGGGCGGACCTTGAAGGCCGGAACGACGATCAACCTGGACATCGACGTGGACGCCTGATGAAGTCTCGGGCGATCCTCACCGCGGCGTTGCTCTGCGGCGCGTCGATCGCCGCGGCCCCGGCCGCACAGGCGTCGAGTGCGTGTACTCCGTGGTCGGTGAGCACAGTGGCGTCGGGATTCGGGATGCTCGAGAATCTGGAGTTCGACGGCCGCGGCTCGATGATCGTTTCCGAGACGTCGCCGATCGGACCGGGTGCTCTACGTAGCGTCGCGCCGAACGGAGACCGGGGCACTCTGGTGTCGGGCGTCGAGTCACCCGGCGGCTTGGTGCGGGACGGAGACACCCTGTACTTCACCACCGGAAACAGTGCGGCCGCAGGACTTTTCGATTCCTCGACCGGAACGATCGACGCGCTCGATCTCGATACCGGTGGTCGCTCGACGTACGCGTCGGGCCTGGCGATGCCCAACGGACTGGCGAGATCGGAGACGGGTGATCTCTTCACCACCCGTAATCTGGGTGTCGCTGCAGGCCTGAGCCGGATCGCGACCGATCGCACCGTGTCGACGGTACGTACGGATCTGGGGTCTGCCAACGGGATTGCGATTGCGCGCGGAAAGATCTACGTGGGCAACACGTTCGATGTCGAGCCCGTCGTGTACGTCCTCGACGAGCAGGATCCGTCCGGTTCGGTCTCGCGTGTTCGCGTCGACGGATTCGGACCACTCACCATGTCGGACGACCTGACCGTGGGTGTCGACGGAATGATCTATCTCGCACAGAATCTCGCGGGACGAGTTGTTCGCATCGACCCGACGTCGGGGTCGTCGTGTGCCGTGGCGACAGGTGTGCCGCTGACATCCGCGGTCGCGTTCGGCGGGGTGGGATTCGACCCGACGTCGTTGTACGCAACGAGTTTCGACGGATCCGTCCGAGAGTTGAGCCCGGCATGAACGACGAGCGTCTGACGGCGTGGGTGCACGGCCTGGTGCAGGGCGTCGGGTTTCGGTGGTGGACTCGATCGCGTGCTCTCGAACTCGGTCTCGTCGGTCATGCGACCAACCACGCCGACGGACGGGTGCTGGTGATCGCCGAGGGACCGCGCGATCGTCTCGACGCGCTTCTCGAACTGCTACGCGGCGGTGGAACCCCCGGCACGGTGACGCTCGTCGTCGAGAGTTGGGGGTCGGCCCGCGGTGATCTGAGCGGTTTCGTCGAGCGCTGACCTGCACTACCGGAGGCTGGGCGCGCGGGTGGGCACCTGGCCGGTAAAGTACGGACGCTATGTATCTGAAGAGTCTGACGCTCAAGGGCTTCAAGTCCTTCGCTTCGGCGACGACTCTTCGATTCGAGCCCGGTATCACCTGCGTGGTCGGACCGAACGGCTCCGGTAAATCGAATGTCGTGGACGCTCTGACCTGGGTGATGGGCGAGCAGGGTGCCAAAGCCCTGCGCGGCGGCAAGATGGAAGACGTCATCTTCGCGGGAACCTCGGGTCGAGCGCCGCTGGGTCGGGCCGAGGTGACGCTGACGATCGACAACTCCGACGGAGCGCTGCCGATCGACTACTCCGAGGTATCGATCACCCGCCGCATGTTTCGCGATGGTGCGGGCGAGTACGAAATCAACGGAAGCTCCTGCCGTTTGATGGACGTCCAGGAGCTGCTGAGCGACTCCGGTATCGGGCGCGAGATGCACGTGATCGTCGGGCAGGGCCGGCTGGCGGCGATTCTCGAATCCCGCCCAGAGGACCGGCGAGCATTCATCGAGGAAGCTGCCGGCGTTCTCAAGCACCGCAAACGCAAGGAAAAGGCGGTCCGCAAACTCGACGCGATGCAGGCCAATCTCGCGCGACTGACCGATCTGACGACCGAACTGCGTCGGCAACTCAAGCCGTTGGGTCGGCAGGCCGAGGTCGCACGTCGAGCGCAGACGGTGCAGGCAGACCTGCGCGACGCCCGCCTCCGGCTGGCGGCAGACGATTTGGTGGCCAGGCGAGAAGAATTCGCCAACCAGACGCAGGACGAGGAAGCGGCTCGCGAGCAGTATGCGATGGTGCAGGACGCCCTCGAGGCGGGGACCGTAGCCCTCGCCGAACACGAGCAAGCCGTGGCTCGCCTGACGCCCAGCGCCGAAGCCGCCGGGCAGACGTGGTTTCGACTTTCCGCGCTGGCCGAACGAGTCAACGCGACTGTTCGCATCGCGCACGAGCGGGCCCGGCACCTCGACTCCGTGCAGAGCGCCGGTCGAGGGCAGGACCCAGACGAGCTGGAGGCACAAGCCGAGCGGGTTGCCGAAGAAGAGATGGAACTCGTCGAAGCCGTGGAGATGGCGCGGGAAACCCTCGAAGCGGCCCGCGAACAGTTGGCCGAACGAGAGTCGGCGGCTGCGGCTGCGGAACGGGCGCACCTGGCGGCCGTGCGTGCGGTGGCCGATCGCAGGGAGGGCTTTGCACGCTTGTCCGGGCGGGTCGATACTTTCCGGACCAAGGTCGAATCGATCGACGCCGAGGTGGCACGCCTGTCGGTGGCCATCGACGAGGCCCGTGAACGGGGCGAGGCGGCCCAGCGCGAGTTCGAGAGCGTGCAGGACCAGGTCGGTACCCTCGACGCCAGCGAACTGAGCTTGGACACCCACTACGAGCGCGCAGTGGCTGCGCTACGTCATGCCGATGCGCGTGTCTCGGAATTGCAGGCAGAGGAACGGATCGCGGGTAAGCGGGTGGCGTCCTTCGAAGCGAGGATCGAGGCGCTGACGATGGGCCTCGAACGAAAAGACGGTGCCGGCTGGTTGGTGGAGAACGAACAGGACGGACTGTCGGGACTGCTGGCCGGGCACCTGACGGTCGAGCCGGGATACGAGATCGCGGTCGCAGTCGCGATGGGACCGGCGGCCGACGCTGCCCATGCAGAGTCCTTCGCCGCTGCCCGCGATGCAGTCCTGGCGCTCCGCGCCGCGGACGGTGGTCGCGCAGCCATAGTGCACAGCAGTTCCGTTGCAGTGCAACCACTCTCACGTCCCGAACTTCCTGATGGCGCGCGGTGGGTGCTCGATCTCATCGACTACCCGGACCGCCTGGCCGGTGCCATGACGGCATTGCTCGACGGCGTGGTTGCCGTCGACTCGCTCGACACCGCGCACCGACTCGTCTCCGACAACGGCCGACTGCGCGCGGTGACCAAGGACGGCGACGTCGTAGAACCCGGGTGGGTGACCGGAGGATCGGACCGACGGCCCAGCACGCTCGAAGTGCAATCCGCCATCGACACCTCGACCGTCGAGCTGGCTGCGGCCGTGCGCCGGGCCGAGGAACTCGATGCTGCGCTCTCTGGTGCACTCGCGGAACAGCGCGACCGACGTGAATCGGCGGAGCAGGCTCTGGCTGCCCTCAACGAATCCGATGCCGCTATGGCAGCTGTGTACGAGCAGCTGGGCAGGCTCGGTCAATTGGCGCGGTCTGCTCATGCCGAGTCGGCACGGTTGACGACGCAGCGTGATTCGGCAGAGACGAGTCGCGAGGAAGCGGTCGCTCGGCTGGCCGAGCTCGAAGACAGCCTGCGATCCGCCGAGGACGAACAATCCGGGTTCGTGGGAGACGGTGAGAGCGGCGACGCGGCCACCACGATGGAGCGTGAAATGGCGGCGGCCGCGCTCACCGAGGTTCGCGCCGTGGAAGTCGAAGCTCGGCTGAACGTGCGCACCGCGGAGGAGCGTGCGCAGTCGGTCCGGGGACGGGCAGATTCGCTACGCCGGGCGGCGCGAGCCGAGCGGGAGGCCAGAGCCAGGGCCGAGAGGGAGAGCGCGGCTCGGCGTCATGCTGCCGCGGTCGCTGCCGCAGTGGCGGAGTCGGGTGAAGAGCTCGCGACTCGTCTCGGGGCGGTCGTCGCTGCTGCCGCACGACGGCGCGACGAGCTCTCGGCCGAACGGACAACGCGCACAGCCGAACTCGACACGGTGAAGGAGCAGGTTCGGGCACTGCAGGGACAGTTGGCCTCGATCACCGACGCGGTGCACCGCGACGAGGTGGCGCGTGCCCAGGCCGCTCTGCGCATCGAGCAACTCGAGACGACCATTCTCGAACAGCACGGGATCGGGCTCGACGATCTGGTGGCGGAATACGGCCCCGACGTCCCGCTGCCTCCGACCGAACTCGAAATGGCCGAGTACGAGGCGGCCAAGGAACGCGGTGAGCAGGTGGTGGCACCCGCCCCGATGCCGTTCGACCGCGCCACTCAGCAGGCGCGTGTCAAACGCGCCGAACGGGATCTGGCCACGCTCGGCAAGGTGAACCCGCTGGCTCTGGAAGAGTTCGCGGCACTGGAAGAGCGATACAACTTTCTGTCCACCCAGCTCGAGGACGTCAAGTCCGCGCGCAAGGACCTGCTCGGGGTCGTCGCCGACGTGGACGACCGCATCCTGCAGGTGTTCACCGAGGCCTGGCTGGACGTCGAGCGTGAATTCACCGGTGTCTTCGCCAAACTGTTCCCCGGGGGCGAGGGACGGCTGATTCTGACCGACCCGTCGGACATGCTCACCACCGGAATCGAAGTGGAAGCACGGCCGCCCGGCAAGAAGGTCAAGCGGCTGTCGCTGCTGTCCGGCGGCGAGAAGTCGCTGACGGCCGTTGCGATGCTCGTGGCGATCTTCCGTGCTCGACCGTCGCCGTTCTACGTGATGGACGAGGTCGAAGCAGCGCTGGACGACACCAACCTGCGGCGACTCATCGGTTTGTTCGAGCAACTCCGCGAGAAGTCGCAACTGATCGTCATCACGCACCAGAAGCCGACGATGGAAGTGGCCGACGCCCTCTACGGCGTCAGTATGCGCGGTGACGGCATCACCACCGTCATCTCGCAGCGGCTCAATCGCGAGCGCGTCGCCGTCGATGCAGTCGAACCCGCAGTCGAACCCGCCGAACCGGACGTGTCGGTGCCCAGCGACACCGATTCCGCGACGTGAGGTTGCGCTACTTCTCGGGGTAGAGCTGCTCGGCGTAGGCGGGCCCGTAGTACTCGCGGAGTTCTTCCACCGTTTCGGGTGCCTGCGGAATCAACGCTTTCGTCAAGGACGCGACATCGGGAATGGGGTCCGCATCCCACGTGTCCGGCTGCCACAACTTGGATCGCATGAATGCCTTGGCGCAGTGGTGGAACACCTGCTCGATGTCGACGACGAGGCACATGATGGGTCGGTGGCCCTTGACCTGTAGTTCGTCGAAGAACGGTGCGTCGGTCACCAGCGACGCGCGACCGTTGATGCGCAGGGTGTCGCCGCGCCCCGGCACGAAGAAGTTCAGGCCGACGAACGGATTCTCGAGAATGTTGCGGTAGCCGTCCATTCGACGATTACCGGGCCGTTCGGCCAGTGCGATCGTGGCCTCGTCGATGACGTGGACCAGGCTGCCGGGCGGATCACCCTTGGGGGAGACGTCGCACCGCCCGCTCGCGTCCGAGGTTCCCATCAGGCAGAAAGGCGAGGCTGCGAGCCAGTGCACGTCGAGTGGATGCAGGGTCCGGCGATCCTTGTTGGCCGCCCGAAAGCTGGGTTCGCCGAACATGGCGGTCAGTTGGTCGGCGTCGCGCACCGTGGTCCACGTCATGGCGACGATGCTATCGACACGACCCGGACAGCGGACAGTCCATTTCGGCGATGTACCACCGATGCGTTCGGACGTGACCACCTGAGAGGATGGTCACGTGAGTAATCAAGCGTGGATCATCGTCGCGGCGATCGCTGCCGTCCTGCTCGTCGTCCTCGTCGTCGGGTTCGTTCTGTCCCGTCGCCGGAGAGTGTCCCTCAAGTCGGACGAGGCCGCCCGAATCGAGGACGCGGCCACCAAGGACAGATCCGGTGGCTACACCGCGGGCAGCGGTTTCTCGTTCAGTCAGGGCACTGCGACCGCCGAGCCCGTCCCGCCTGCCCCGAAGCCCGTCCCGCCTGCCCCGAAGCCCGTCCCGCCTGCCCCGAAGCCTGTCGAGACCTTCCCGGTCGAGCCGACGCCGGTGCCACCCACCCACACTCCGGACGAGCCGGAGGTCCTCGACCCCGAGGTTCCGGTCGTCGAGCCTCAGGTGCCGGTTGTCGAGCCAGCCGAGCCGGCCGAGCCCACCGCGCCTGCGGTGCCGGAACCCGCCCCGGACGCCGAGGCGCCTGCTCCTCGACTGGACACCATCGATCCGACCGAAGGTCGGTTGGACCGTCTTCGTGGACGTCTGGCTCGTTCCCAGTCCGCGGTGGGCAAGTCCCTGCTCGGATTGCTCGGCGGCGGAGACCTGGACGAGGACTCCTGGGAAGAAGTCGAGGACACGCTGCTGATCGCCGACATCGGCTCGGCCACGACGACGGAGATCATGCGCACGCTGCGCGAGCAGATGGCAGCTCGCAGTATTCGTACCGAAGCCGATGCGCGAGCCCTGCTGCGGGAAATTCTGGTGGCGCAACTGCATCCGGAGTTCGATCGTTCGATTCGCGCGCTTCCGCACGACGGCGCGCCTGCGGTGTTGTTGGTCGTCGGAGTCAACGGCACCGGCAAGACCACGACCACCGGCAAGCTCGCCCGTGTCCTGGTCGCGGACGGCCGGCGAGTGCTCCTCGGTGCGGCCGACACGTTCCGCGCTGCTGCCGCGGATCAGCTGCAGACCTGGGCCGAGCGAGTCGGTGCCGAAGTGGTGCGCGGCAAGGAAGCCGCCGACCCGGCCGCCGTTGCCTTCGACGCGGTGAGCAAGGGAATCGAGAACGGAGTCGACGTGGTGCTGGTCGACACCGCAGGTCGCCTGCACACGAAGTCCGGTCTGATGGACGAGCTGAGCAAGGTCAAACGCGTCATCGAGAAGCGGGCCCACGTCGACGACGTGCTGCTCGTTCTGGATGCGACGGTCGGCCAGAACGGACTGACTCAGGCGCGCGTCTTCGCCGAGATCGTGGACATCACCGGTGTCGTGCTGACCAAGCTCGACGGAACCGCGAAGGGCGGCATCGTTTTTCAGGTACAGCGGGAACTCGGGGTACCCGTCAAGCTCGTCGGTCTCGGCGAAGGTGCCGACGATCTGGCTCCGTTCGAGCCGGGGGCGTTCGTCGACGCACTGCTCGGTTGATCGACCTCGCCGGGCTCTCGCGAACCGGGTGAAAAGCACAAACGCCAGCACGAAACCTTTTAGCAACAGAATTCGGTCATGCGTTCACATGCCCGAAACACCCGAGTGTCACGGATGAAACTTCGTGAAACCACTCTTCTTGCGTAACGGCGCGCCAACCGGTGTGCAGGAGAATGGAGGGTGTACGTGAGTCCCGAGGATATGTTGGCCAACTCCGGCAACGCCGCGTGGATGCTGATGGCAGCATCGCTGGTACTGCTGATGACGCCGGGCTTGGCGTTCTTCTACGGCGGTATGTCGCAGTCGAAGTCCGTGTTGAACATGATGATGATGTCGTTCGGAGCTATGGCCGTCGTCTCGATCATCTACTTCCTGTGGGGATGGTCGATGTCCTACGGCACCCAGGACATCGGCGGTGTCTTCGCCAACCCGTTCGAGTTCTTCGGACTCAAGGATTCGATCACCGACGCGGACGGCAACTACATCGCCGGCGCATGGGGTTACGCCAACGTCATCGACGTAGCGTTCCAGGTCACGTTCGCCATCATCACGGTCGCCCTGATCAGCGGCTCGATCGCCGGTCGAGTCAAGTACGGCACCTGGCTCGCCTTCGCCGGAATCTGGGTCACCCTCGCGTACTTCCCGCTGGCACACATGGTCTGGGGCGGCGGACTGCTGTCGGGCTCCGAGAAGGGCTTGGCCGCAAAGATTTTCGGAACGATGGTCAACGACGACGGTGACACCGTCGCCAACGTCGCACCGATCGACTTCGCCGGTGGAACCGTCGTGCACATCAACGCCGGTATCGCAGGCCTGATCCTGGCGATCATCATCGGCAAGCGAGCCGGATTCGGCAAGGTCGCCTACCGTCCGCACAACCTCCCGTTCGTCATGCTCGGCGCAGCGCTGCTGTGGTTCGGCTGGTTCGGATTCAACGCCGGTTCGGCATTCGCCGCCGACGGCATCGCAGGCGTGGCCTGGGTCAACACCACCGCGGCCACCGCAGCGGCCATCGCAGGCTGGCTCATCACCGAGCGCATCCGCGACGGACACGCAACCAGCCTCGGTGCCGCATCGGGCATCGTCGCAGGTCTGGTCGCCATCACCCCGGCCGCCGGTGCGCTCACCCCGGTCGGAGCCATGATCCTCGGCGTCATCGCCGGCGTGCTGTCGGCTCTCGCCGTCGGACTGAAGTTCAAGTTCGGTTACGACGACTCGCTCGACGTCGTCGGCGTCCACCTGGTCGCAGGCCTGTGGGGCACCATCGGAATCGGCTTCCTCGGATCCGAGACCGGCCTGTTCTACGGTGGTGACTACAAGCAGCTCGTCGTGCAGATCGTCATCGCGTTGTTCGCATTGGTCTTCACCGCAATCGTGACCGCGGTCATCGCCTTCGCTCTGAAGCCGCTGGGCTGGCGCGTGACGGACGAGGAAGAGGCGAACGGCATCGACGAGGCCGAGCACGCCGAGACTGCATATGATTTCGCCTGACAAGGTAGAGATAGAGATGAACGCTGCACCGTACGACAACGGGCACTCGAGGTCTTGTGAAGGGAAGCAAAAATGAAGCTGATCACGGCAATCGTCAAACCGTTCACCCTGGAGGACGTCAAGACGGGGCTGGAACAGGCCGGCGTGCTCGGAATGACCGTCAGTGAGGTTCAGGGCTACGGCCGCCAGAAAGGCCACACCGAGGTCTACCGAGGTGCGGAGTACTCGGTCGATTTCGTTCCTAAGGTGCGTGTCGAGGTAGTCGTCGACGACGCCGCAGTGGAGAAGGTCGTCGAGGTCATCGTCGAAGCAGCCCGCACCGGCAAGATCGGTGACGGCAAAGTGTGGGTTTCCCCGGTGGATTCGGTCATCCGAGTCCGTACCGGAGAACGTGGCGCCGATGCGCTCTGACCCCACAGGGTCTCGGTCCGGGGGCCCCGGTTCTGGCGCACGCGCGCCAGAACCGGGGCCTTCGGTCTCTACGGGCTCCGCATCGAAGGGCACGAGCGATGCAGCTGCGGATCTCGCTCGGGCCAGAAAGCAACTGCTCGACGGCGGCACCCGCAACCGCCGCCTCGATGCGCCCTCGCTCAGGCAGGCGCTCGTCGATCTTCACGAGTTCTGGCTGACCACCAAGGGCGCAGAACTGGGCGTGAAGCCGGATTCCGGTTTCGCGATAGTCGCAGTAGGAGGTCTGGCGCGTCGCGAACTGCTGCCGTACTCCGACCTGGACTTGATTCTGTTGCACGACGATCTCGACCCCCGCATCGTGGCCGACGTCGCCGACAAGCTCTGGTATCCGTTGTGGGACGCCCACATCAAGCTCGATCACAGTGTGCGTACCGTGCCGCAGGCCCTGCAGGTTGCCGCGGCGGACATGACCGCAGCACTCGGCATGCTCGAAGCACGCCACATCGCCGGTGACGTGGAATTGAGCAACCTGTTGATCGGTGGCATACGTCGGCAGTGGCGCACCGGAATTCGCGGTCGCTTCGACGAGCTGATCGGCCAGACTCAGGGGCGCTGGGCACGAAGCGGCGAGATCGCACACCGTGCCGAACCCGACCTCAAGAGCGGCCGTGGCGGTCTGCGCGACGTGCAACTGCTCGACGCCCTGTCGATTGCTCAATTGACCGATGGCATGCCCGGGTTGGGACCCGAATCACCCGGCGGCGGTTTGGCATTCGCGCACGGGCGACTTCTCGACGTGCGAACCGAACTGCACCGGGTGGCCGGTCGTGCCCGAGATCAGCTGCGTGCGCAGGACGCCGACGAGATCGGTGCTGCGCTTCGCATCGGCGATCGGTTCGATCTCGCTCGTGTGCTCAGCGATTCGGCACGCACCATCAGCTACTCCGTCGATGTGGGTTTGCGTACCGCCGGCAATTCGCTTCCACGACGCGGTCTTTCGCGTCTACGTCGCGTACCCGTTCGCCGTCCGCTGGACGAGGGAGTCGTCGAGCACGCGGGTGAGGTGGTGCTGGCACGCGACGCACGACCGAACAAGGATCCGGGTCTGATCATGCGGGTTGCGGCAGCGTCGGCTCAGACCGGCATGCCGATGTCTGCCTCCACGCTCAACCGCCTGTCCGACAGCGCCCCCGAACTCCGTGAGCCGTGGCCCAAGGAAGCACTCAACGATCTGTTGGTGCTGCTGGGATCCGGCCGCAAGGCCATCGCGGCCATCGAGGCGCTCGATCGAACCGGATTGTGGGGCAGGCTGATTCCGGAATGGGGTGCGGTTCGAGATCTGCCGCCTCGAGATGCGGTGCACACCTGGACGGTGGATCGACACCTGGTCGAAACTGCCGCGTACGCAAGTGCATTGACCACACGTGTCGCTCGTCCCGATCTGCTGGTGCTCGGCGCGCTCGTCCACGACATCGGAAAGGGACGCGGCGGCGACCACAGCGTCGTCGGTGCCGATCTCGCCGTTCAGATCGGTAACCGGCTCGGCTTGTGGCCCTCCGACGTGGCCCTGCTGACGGCAATGGTCCGCTATCACCTCCTGCTGCCGGAGACTGCCACCCGGCGCGATCTGGACGACCCGGCAACCGTGCAGACCGTCGTGGATGCGCTCGGTGCGGACACCGTTCTGCTGGAGCTTCTGCATGCACTCGCCGAGGCGGACTCTCTCGCGACCGGACCCGGGGTGTGGGGGGACTGGAAGGCGTCGCTGATCCGTGAACTCGTTCGTCGTTGTCGGCTGGTGATGGCGGGAGAGACTCTTCCGTCGCCGGATCCGCTCGACCCGGCGCACATCGAGTTGGCCTCGCGCGGGGGAGTACACGTCGACATCACGCCCACCGACGGTCTGCACACCTTCGTCGTGACCGTGGTTGCACCCGACACTCCAGGACTGCTGTCCGATGCGGCCGGAGTGCTGGCACTGCATTCCTTACGGGTGCTGTCGGCCTCGCTCGGCAGTCACGACGGTTCGGCGATCAACTCGTTCGATGTCGCACCCTTGTTCGGTGCTCCGCCGCAAGCGGGGTTGATCCGGCAGGAGATCATCCGTGCGCAGGCGGGCGAGCTCGACCTCGTCGCCGTGCTCGACGCGAAGGAACGAGACGCCCGCGTCGAGACCTCGGACGAGGACGACGAGGAGTCGGCTGTGCCGGTCCTGTACGCCCAGGCTCCGCCTCGGGTGCTGTGGTTCGACGACAACGAACCGGGTCAGGTCGTGCTCGAACTGCGAGCCGAGGACCGCCTCGGCCTGCTGTGTCGATTGGCGAGCGCAATCGAGCAGCAGGGATTCGATATTCGCTGGGCGCGGGTATCGACGCTGGGTAGTTCTGTTGTCGATTCCTTCTGCATCGACTTGGCCGGTGCGGACAGTCGGGCTGTGCGCGAGGATCTCGAACGCGCGCTCCTCGCCGTCGTGCCATCGCCGGAACCGCCCAAACCCCCGGAAAAGCCCGAGGGCACTTGACCGTTGGTCGGAAGTTCGTCGGAAACCGACATGCCGTGGTGACATTTCACGAACTTCCGGCCGATGGGTTTACCCCCGAGACCGATTTGTTATGTTCGTCACCTGACGCAGCAGGCCCTTCGGGCCGAACTGCCGGCTCCGCTGCTCGAACGTCTCGTCGTTCCTGCAGGCTCCAATTCTGAGATTTCGAGAGGCGCGCACTGTGGGATCACACCGACGGTCGAACATCTACGTACCGGCCGAGACGGCATCGGGTACGCCCGGTGGCAAGCATCGCGCCGCGGAGGAAGTTCAGGACACCGGCAGGCGTGCGGCCACCATCGTCGCCGCAACCGGTGCCATCGTCGTCGGCGCGACCACCATGGGCGCGGGCACCGCAGGCGCGGCACCCGTCCCGGAACCGCCCGCGGCCGGATTCCCCTTCGCCGTCCCGGAGGGTGTGTTGCCTGCCGGATTCGAGCTGCCCCAGTTCATGCCACCCCAGTTCGTGCCACCGCAGTTCGAGTTGCCGCAATTCGCGCCGCCTTTCGGTGCGCCGCCGCAGGCCGCACCGGACTTGGCTCCGGCCCCACAGACCGATCCTTCGGCAGTCCCGTCGGACGCCTCGACACAGGCACCGACTCCGGGACCGCTCGCCGCTCTCGGCCCCGAGGTGGACGCCGCGGCCCAGCAGTGGCTCGACGACGTCGGACTCGGTGGAACGGGTGCCGGGCCGGCGTCGCCGCTGGAGAGTCTGCGTTCGTTGAAGAAGGCGACGGTCCAGCCCGTCGCCGGAGTGTTGACGTCGAACTTCGGTTCGCGGTGGGGCACTCAACACAGCGGACTGGACATCGCCGCCCCGATCGGCACGCCCATCTACGCTGCAGCCGACGGCACGGTGTCCGATGCGGGACCGGCGTCCGGGTTCGGACTCTGGGTCAAGGTTCTGCACGACGACGGCACCGAGACCATCTACGGACACGTCAACGACTTCTCGGTGCAGCCCGGTCAGCGGGTCACAGCCGGAGAACAGATCGCAACTGTGGGCAATCGCGGTCAGTCGACCGGCCCGCACCTGCATTTCGAGGTGCACGATCCCGCCGGCGTCAAAGTCGATCCCGCACAGTGGCTCTCCACCCGCGGCGTGGCTGTGACGTGGAGTGATTCGGCAAGCAAGGCCTGACCGGTCGCACCGCACCGAACGGACTCACTGCCCGACGCCCTGAGCGAGGATAAGGTGGGCTGGCGTTAGTCTGGTGACAACGCCGGACTCGGTCTGGTGACAGTGCCGGACTCGGCTCGTTTTCGGTGATCGGCTAGCTCAGGAGTGCAATCGGTGTTCGAATCCCTTTCCGACAGGTTGACCGGGACTCTCAAGGACCTGCGTGGCAAAGGTCGACTGTCCGGTGCGGATATCGACGCCACAGCCCGCGAGATCCGACTGGCCCTGCTCGAGGCGGACGTGGCGTTGCCCGTCGTGCGGGAGTTCATCAACCGCATCAAGGTCCGCGCCAAGGGTGCCGAAGTATCGGGCGCACTCAACCCGGCTCAGCAGGTCGTCAAGATCGTCAACGAGGAACTGGTCGGCATCCTCGGCGGCGAAACACGCAGACTGGTGTTCGCCAAGAACCCGCCCACCGTCATCATGCTGGCCGGCCTGCAGGGTTCCGGTAAGACGACCTTGGCGGGCAAGCTCGCCAAGTGGCTGAAGGGTCAGGGTCACACCCCGCTTCTCGTCGCCTGTGACCTGCAACGTCCCGGCGCCGTCAGCCAGCTCCAGATCGTCGGCGAACGGGCAGGCGCGGCAGTCTTCGCCCCGCACCCGGGCACGTCCATCGGCGGTGGCGAGAACGCGCTCGGCGTGTCGGCCGCGGACCCGGTCGAGGTGGCCCGCGCCGGAGTGGCCGAGGCTCGCAGCAAGCAGTACGACGTGGTCATCGTCGACACCGCAGGCCGTCTCGGTATCGACACCGAGCTGATGAGCCAGGCCGCCGGGATTCGCGACGCGGTCGAGCCGGACGAAACCTTGTTCGTTCTCGACGCCATGGTCGGCCAGGACGCCGTCAGTACCGCCGAGGCGTTCCGCGACGGAGTCGGCTTCACCGGAGTCGTGCTGACCAAGCTCGACGGCGATGCCCGCGGCGGCGCAGCACTGAGCGTGCGCGAGGTGACCGGGCAGCCCATCATGTTCGCGTCGACCGGCGAGAAGCTCGAAGATTTCGACGTCTTCCACCCCGACCGCATGGCCAGTCGCATCCTCGGCATGGGCGACGTGCTCAGCCTCATCGAGCAGGCCGAGCAGCACTTCGACGCCGAGCAGGCCGAGGCCACCGCCAACAAGATCGGCTCCGGCCAGCTCACGCTCGACGACTTCCTCGAGCAGATGATGGCCGTTCGCAAGATGGGGCCGATCGGAAATCTGTTGGGAATGTTGCCCGGCGCGGGCCAGATGAAAGAACTGGCCAATGTCGACGAGAAGCAACTGGATCGGGTGCAGGCGATCATTCGCGGCATGACGCCGCAGGAGCGCACCGATCCGAAGATCATCAATGCCTCCCGACGACTGCGGATCGCGAACGGCTCGGGCGTGAAGGTCTCCGACGTCAACCAATTGGTCGATCGGTTCTTCGAGGCACGCAAGATGATGTCGGCGATGGCCGGTCGGATGGGTATGCCGGGTGCGCGAAAGCAGGTGCGCAACAACAAGAAGGGCAAGAAAGGCAAGAAGGGTGCTCGCGGGCCCACACAGCCGAAGATCCGCGGCGGGTTCCCCGGAATGCCGGGTGGAATGCCTGCCGGAATGCCCGACCTGTCGTCGATGCCCAAGGGCCTCGATCAATTGCCGCCGGGACTCGAGGGAATCGATCTCTCGCAGCTGAAGCTGCCGAAGAAGTAAGCGGGCCTGCGGTGTCGGCATTGCGGGTGCGGGGACGCGGGCTGCCGGACGAGTCCCCGATCGACCTGTGGATCGACGGTGGCGTCCTGTCCACGGAGCCCATCGCCGATGCCGACTTCATCCACGACGGCGGGTGGATCCTGCCCGGGCTCGTCGACGCGCACTGTCATGTCGGCATCGAGTACGGCGGAGGACACACCGACCTGGCCGGGTCGATTGCGCAGGCCGAGACCGAACGAGGCGTCGGGGCTCTGCTGCTGCGTGACGCGGGCTCTCCGGTCGACACGCGGGCGTTGGACGACCACGACGATCTCCCACGCATCATCAGGGCGGGGCGGCACATCGCCTCCCCGAAGCGATACATCCCTGGCCTGGCAATCGACATCGAGGACGAATCACAACTTCCCGAGGCGGTCGCGCAACAAGCGCGATTCGGCGACGGGTGGGTCAAGCTCGTCGGTGACTGGATCGACCGCTCGGTGGGAGACCTCCGACCTCTCTGGAACGACGCGATCCTCGTCGACGCCATTGCCGCGGCCCATGCGGAAGGGGCACGCGTCACCGCGCACGTCTTCGGGGAAGACGCACTCCCCGGACTGATCGCGGCAGGCATCGACTGCATCGAACACGGCACCGGCCTGACCGACGAGACCATCGAGATGATGGTCCAGCACGGGACAGCGTTGGTGCCGACGTTGATCAACATCGAGACCTTTCCCGGCATCGCGGACTCGGCCACCCGCTACCCGGTCTACGCCCGGCACATGCGCGCGTTGCATGCGCGAGTCGGCGACACCGTCGGCCGTGCCCACGACGCAGGTATCCCGATCTTCGCCGGAACCGACGCCGGCGGATCCATCGCGCACGGCCGCATCGCCGACGAGGTGGACGCTCTGGGACGCGTCGGATTGTCACCGACCGACGCGCTCGGTGCTGCTTGCTGGGACGCCCGGTCGTGGCTGGGGCGCGGCGGGCTCGAGCACGGTGCGCCCGCCGATCTCGTCGTGTACTCCGACGACCCGCGCGGGGGAGCGGACGTGTTGTCCAACCCCGAGCTGGTGATTCTGCGCGGCCGCGTGACCGATCGTCGCGGACGCGCCGCGAGTGGATCGGGATACGTCGATGGTTGATCCGCGGCAAGGCCCGGACCGATTCGATGCCGACCAGTTCGGCCGCACACCAGGAGGCGCGGGGGAATTCGACGTGAACCGGCCCAGCTGGGCGGGAATGGCACCGATGAATCACGTGCAACAGCAGGGCTCGGGACTGTCCGAGACATACTGGCGTGCCGAAGCAGCGGCTGCGGAGCGCAGACCCGGCCAACGGTGGGGACTGCCGGCGGCCGCCCTCGTGCTCGGCCTCAATCTTGCCGGGTTCCTGCTCCTCGGCCTGGTCGTGTCCTCGGAGTCCTCGCCGCTGTTCGTCGTGGGGATCATGATCCCGAGCCTGCTCGCCGCAGGACTGGCGGTGGCGGTCACGATGTCGAGGGGCAACGGCCCCGTCGTCGACTTCGGGCTCCCGAGATCCGTTCACGAACTCGTCGGTCATATCCGATCCGGTCTGGCCTGGGGTGGAGTCGCCCTCGTCGGTGGAGTGCTGCTCGCACTCGTGCTGCTCTCGCGTATCGATTTTCAGGATCAGGCACCGCTGGGCGGTATGGCAGACATCGCCATGGGGTGGAAAGTCGTTTTCGCGGTGTGGATTTGGATCGGCGCACCGATCTGCGAAGAAACGATGTTCCGCGGCATGTTGTGGGGAGCTCTTGAAAAACGCACTCGACCCATGCCGATGGCGTGGCTGGGCAACCGCTGGGTGGTCCTGGTGATCACGGCGGTGATGTTCGCGATCTGGCACCGAGAATGGTGGCGCTTCGTCGTCCTGCTGTGGGGAGGACTCGCCATCGGCATCGCGAGAATGAGAAGTGGCTCGATCGTCGCGTCGACCACGGCTCACTCCGTCAACAACACCTTTCCGGCTTTGGTGATTCTGCTGGCCTGACCGGGCGATTGAGGGTATCGGGTGGTCGTCTGGCAGAATGGACCGCTGTTCGCCCGTCTCCGGTTACGTACCGCGCGGCGGTCACGACAACTCCAACGCAAAACCGGGTTCGCATGCCGTGCGAACCGCTGAATTGCGCAGTGACCACTCCTCGAAAGGCTTCACCAGAACATGGCCGTCAAGATCAAGCTCATGCGTATCGGCAAGATCCGCACCCCGCATTACCGCGTCGTCATTTCCGACGCCCGCACCCGCCGTAACGGCCGTGCAATCGAGACCATCGGGACGTACGAGCCCAAGCAGGACCCCAGCGTCATCGAGATCAACTCCGAGCGTGCGCAGTACTGGCTGGGCGTCGGCGCGCAGCCGACCGAGCCCGTCGAGGCACTGCTGAAGATCACCGGCGACTGGCAGAAGTTCAAGGGTCTGCCCGGCACCGAGGGCACCCTCCGCGTCGCCGAGCCCAAGCCGTCGAAGCTCGACCTCTTCAACGCTGCGCTGGCGCAGGCGGATTCCGAGCCCCAGGGCGAGGCCACCACCGCCAAGAAGAAGAAGGCGCCGAAGTCGGACGATTCCGCTGCCGCGGAGACCACCGACGCTGCAGCAACCGAGACGGCAGACGCGCCGGCCGCCGAGGCTGCTGAGAAGTGAGTGCCGTTGTCGCCGATGCCGTCGAACACCTCGTTCGCGGCATCGTCGCCAATCCCGATGACGTTCGCGTCGAGATGATCACCGGCCGTCGTGGTCGCACCGTGGAAGTTCACGTGCACCCCGACGACCTGGGCAAGGTCATCGGACGCGGTGGTCGCACCGCTACGGCGCTGCGCACTCTCGTCTCCGGAATCGGTGGTCGCGGCATCCGTGTCGACGTCGTCGACACGGACCAATAGGTCACGTAACCCATCATGGAGCTGGTCATCGGTCGTGTCGCCAAGTCGCACGGCATCAAAGGTGAAGTGGTTGTCGAGGTTCGCACCGACGACCCCGACGACAGATTCGCCGTCGGCACTGTTCTGCGTGGCCGCAAGCCACGATCGAATGCACAGCCCGTGACACACACGGTGGACGCCGTCCGGGAACACTCCGGGCGGCTTCTGCTGCGTCTGAACGGCATCGACGACAAGACCGCAGCGGACGAATTGCGCGGGATTCTCTTCGTCGTCGAATCCACCGATCTCCCGCCGTCCGACGATCCGGACGAGTTCTACGATCACGAACTCGAAGGCCTCACCGTCGTACTGACCGACGGTTCCGTCGTCGGTACCGTCCGTGAGGTCCTGCACTCGGCAGCAGGCGAACTGCTGTCCATCACGCCGAGTTCTGACGAGGAATCCGGTCGTTCCGAGATACTCGTACCCTTCGTCTCGGCCATCGTGACCTCTGTGTCGTTGGCAGACAAGACAATCGAGATCGATCCGCCCGAGGGCTTGCTGGATCCGGAGTAGTTCGTGCGCCTCGACGTCGTCACCATCTTCCCGGAATACCTCACCCCACTGCGTACTGCTCTGCTCGGTAAGGCGATCGATCGCGGGCTGGTATCGGTGGACGTTCACGACCTGCGCTCCTGGACCCACGACGTGCACAAGGCCGTCGACGATTCCCCGTACGGCGGCGGGCCGGGAATGGTCATGAAGCCAACCGTCTGGGGTGACGCACTCGACCACGTGCTGACCGACGAGTCGCTCCTCGTCGTCCCCACTCCCGCAGGGGTGCCGTTCACACAACGTACGGCGGAAAGATGGTCCACCGAACAGCATCTCGTGTTCGCGTGCGGTCGCTACGAAGGCATCGATCAACGCGTGTTCGACGACGCCGCACGCCGCGTTCGGGTCGAGGAAGTCAGCATCGGAGACTACGTTCTCATCGGCGGCGAGGCGGCAGTACTGGTCATGGCCGAGGCCGTCGTCAGATTGATGCCGGGCGTACTCGGCAATCAGCAGTCGCACCAAGAGGATTCGTTCTCCGATGGGCTGCTGGAGGGTCCGAGTTACACCCGGCCGGCCCGATGGCGAGAACTCGACGTCCCCGAGATTCTGTTGTCCGGCGACCACGCGAAGATCGCCGCCTGGCGTCGAGAACAATCTCTGCGCAGAACAGCGGACCGACGCCCGGATCTACTGACGGACTGACGTTTTCAGCTGATTCTGCCGTCGGGGAACAACATCGACACGAAGCCGGTCAGAGTGTCCCGTGCGTGCAGTGCGCTGGCGTCGTCGCTCACGTCGACGACGGCCGTGTCCGGGTAACTTTCCATGTCGTCGACGAAGAAGATGTCTTCACGGGACGACAGGGCCAGTACGTAGCGATTGTCCGCGCCGATGGTGCCCGTCGACAGATGGACCCACCGATCGGACACGCAGCACATCCAGCCCTGCTTGACCGCATGCACGGTCTCGCCCGGTAAGCCGTCGACGATCCCGAAGTGTTGCTTGTAGCCGTCGGCAGCTACGGGGGCCGAGCGTCGCAGCATTCCGATGATGATGTCGGTCGACGCGGTGGTCAGGCCGCCGCTGCCGTTCATCAGCCCGGCGTAGTAGCCGACCAGGTCACTGGGAGTCGTTTCCGTGTTGTACCACTGGTCGTCGCCGGGAGCGTCGGTGTTCCTCAGGGCATATCGCGCCGCGACTGCGCGGACGATCTCGGACGAACCGTATCGATACCAGAGCGTGTATGCGGCATTGTCGTCGGAGAACTCGAGCATGCTGGTCATCGTGGCCAGCTCGTCGGCGGAGACGGGGCGGTTCTGCGACTGCGCCTCGAACATCACCTCGTCGGCAATGAAGAGCTTGGAGACCGACGCCGTTTCGATCGGCTCGTCGGCATCGCTGCTGTAGTAGGAACCGGTCTCTCGATCCAGCAACGCGAAATTGACATCGGCACCGCGGGCTCGCGCCGATTCCACCGCCATCGGAATACGCGCTTCCAAGGCCACGCCGTCGACCTTCTGGATATCCGGGAACGGCGATGCCGATGTCTCGGCCGAATCCCTGCCGTCGGGATCGCCGGCTTGATCATCGGGCGGTACGGAGCACGCGCTCAGGACCAACAGTGCGGCGCAGGTGGCGGTCAGTAACCGAGCCCCCCTGACCATCTACAGAACTCTCCCGCACATAGAACCGCTGACCGACCTGTCCCACACTAGCGGTAGGGTCCATCGCCGTGACCACTGCTCTGAAATCTGTGAACAAGCGCATAGCCGAAGAACTCGATGTTCGCGAAGAACAGGTTCGTGCCGCTGTAGAACTCCTCGACGGCGGGTCCACGGTCCCGTTCATCGCGCGCTACCGCAAGGAGGTCACCGGCACACTCGACGACGCGCAATTGCGCCAACTCGACGAGCGACTTCGATACCTCCGAGAACTCGACGAGCGGCGAGATGCCGTCATCGAATCGATTCGTTCGCAGGGCAAACTCGACGACGCGCTCGAACAGTCGCTGATGCTGGCCGAGACCAAGGCCCGCGTCGAGGACATCTACCTGCCGTTCAAGCCCAAGCGCCGGACGAAGGCACAGATTGCGCGGGAGGCCGGCCACGAACCCGTCGCAGACGCCCTGTTCACCGATCCGTCCACCGACCCGGCGCAGTTCGATCAGGAGCAGCTCGACGGGGCACGAGCAATTCTCGTCGAGCGTTTCGCCGAGGATGCCGACCTGGTGGGTGAGCTGCGTGAACTGATGTGGACCTCCGGCAAGCTGGTCGCCACCGTGCGCAAGGGAAAAGAGGAGGAAGGCGCGAAATTCTCGGACTACTTCGAGTTCTCCGAACCGTTCACGAGCCTGCCCTCGCATCGCATCCTCGCGACGCTACGCGGTGAGAAGGAAGAGATTCTGTCCCTCGGGTTCGAACCCGAGCGGGACGAGCCGACTCCCGGTGTGCCCAGTGTCTACGAGGGGCGTATCGCCACCAAGTTCGGAATCGCAGATCGCGGCCGCCCGGCCGACAAGTGGCTGCTCGATACCGTTCGCTGGGCATGGCGCACCAAGATGCTGGTCACCGTCTCACTCGATACGCGCATGAGACTGCGCCAGTCGGCCGAGAAGGACGCCGTGGACGTGTTCGCGAGCAACCTCAAAGACCTCCTGTTGGCTGCACCCGCCGGAAACCGCACCACGATGGGACTCGACCCCGGCTTTCGCACCGGAACCAAGGTGGCGATCGTCGACGCCACCGGCAAGGTCGTCGACTACGACACGATCTATCCCCACAAGCCGCAGGGCAAGTGGGACCAGGCCGTGGCCACACTCGCCGGGCTCGCGGCCAAGCACAAGGTGGAGCTCATCGCCATCGGAAACGGTACGGCCTCACGCGAAACCGATTCTTTAGCAGCAGAATTGATTGCAAAATTCCCGGCGGCGAATTTGACCAAGGTGGTGGTGTCCGAGGCGGGTGCCTCGGTCTACTCGGCGTCGGCGTACGCCTCGAGTGAGCTGCCCGAACTCGACGTCTCCATCCGCGGCGCGGTCTCGATCGCTCGCAGGCTGCAGGATCCGTTGGCCGAGCTGGTCAAGATCGACCCCAAGTCCATCGGTGTCGGCCAGTACCAGCACGACATCTCCGAAACTCTGCTCGCCCGTTCTCTCGGGGCTGTGGTCGAGGATGCGGTGAACGCGGTGGGTGTCGACGTCAACACAGCGTCGGTGCCCTTGCTGTCGAGGGTCTCCGGTATCGCCGGTTCGCTCGCCGAGAGCATCGTGGCGCACCGCGACCAGAACGGTCCGTTCTCCAGCCGTAGCACCCTCAAGGACGTACCGCGCTTGGGTCCCAAGGCTTTCGAGCAGTGCGCCGGGTTCCTGCGCATCTCCGGGGGAGAGGATCCACTCGACCGCTCCAGCGTGCACCCGGAGGCCTATCCCATCGTGCGCCGCATCGTCGGCAAGGCGGGCGTGGGCGTGCGCGAGGTGGTGGGCAACACCGCACTCCTGCGCCGCCTCGACCCCGCGGAATTCGTCGACGAACGATTCGGGTTGCCCACCGTCACCGATATCATCTCCGAGCTGGAGAAGCCTGGACGCGACCCGCGTCCGGAGTTCAAGACCGCTACTTTCGCAGCCGGTATCGAGAAGGTCGCCGACCTGAAGCCGGGGATGACGCTCGAAGGTGTCGTGACCAACGTGGCGGCGTTCGGTGCTTTCGTCGACGTCGGCGTGCATCAGGACGGACTTGTTCACGTCTCTGCGATGTCGCACAACTTCGTCAAGGACCCGCGTGAGGTCGTCAAATCCGGCGATGTGGTGCGGGTCAAGGTGATGGAGGTCGACATCCCACGTCAGCGCATCGGCCTGAGTCTGCGGTTGGACGACGAGCCCGGTGCGAGCGGTGGCAAGGACGCACCTCGTGGGCAGCAGGGTGACCGCTCCCGCGGTACGTCCTCGAGCAAGGGCAACGGCCGTCAGAGCAATGGCGGCCAGGGCAACCGCCCGCAACGCGACCGACGCGGCGGTGGCCCCGCAGCGACACCTGCGGCAGGTTCCATGGCCGACGCGTTGCGCAAAGCGGGCTTCGGGAAGTAGCGCTCGGACTTTCCCGGTCGATGCCGACCCCGGCGGCGAAGAACGAGAATAGGCTGATTCGGCGATAGCCGTTGTTTCGGGCGTGCGGCGGGAAGGATGTGGAGCGCGTGAGGTGGTTGGAGCACGGTGTCGTCGAGCACGGCCGCCTTCCGTTGCTCTGCTTCCTGCTCGGCCTACTCGTGGGATTTCTGCTGATTCGCCTGAGCGTCAGAATGATTCGCGCGGATGTGAAGTGGTGGCCTGGCAACATCACCCCTGGCGGCCAGCACATTCACCATGTCGTGTTCGGAATCGTGCTGATGCTGTTGGCGGGGATCGGGCTCATCGCGGTGTACGTGGACGGGTCGCAGACCATCGGTGCCGTGCTGGCGGCGATCTTCGGCAGCGGTGCTGCCCTCGTGCTCGACGAATTTGCACTCATCTTCTATCTCCGCGACGTCTACTGGTCCGAGCAGGGCCGAACATCCGTCGATGCGGTATTCGCAGCCGTCGCCTTCACCGGGTTCCTGCTACTGGGACTTCACCCGTTGGAGCTGCTCAGCCCCGCCGATTTCCGGGCCGATCCCGATCCCTGGGTTCGCGGAACACTCGGTGTGCTGGCACTGCTCAACCTGAGTCTGTGCGTCGTCGTGCTGCTCAAGGGCAAGATCTGGACCGGGCTGATCGGGCTGTTCGTTCTGCCCATCCTCATTCTGGCCGCGGTCCGACTCAGCAGGCCGAGTGCACCCTGGGCGAGGTGGCGCTACACGAGCAGACCGAAGAAGATGGAGCGTGCGCTGCGGCGAGAGAAGAAGTGGCGCAGGCCGTTGATACGGGCCAAGATCTACCTGCAGGATGCGATCGCGGGCAAGCCCAGCATTGTTCACGCGGTCGAGGCCACCGAGGACGAGCTCGCGCGGACCGTCGTGCCTGCACCCCAGGCCGGAACCGTGGCCCAGTCCTCGGTCGGGGCGATTTCCTCGAACGCCTGACGGTCTGGCACAATAGGCGGGTTGCCTCTCGCGAGGCACACACCTCACTCGGAGTACGAACCAGTTGTGCCGCCCCGGTGGCGAGCCGCTCGGTTCCTCTGCTCAAGCGCAGAACGCAAGGATGGCACAACCGATGAACACCCTGGACTTTCTCGACAATCAGTCGCTGCGTAGCGACATCCCCGATTTCCGCCCCGGCGACACGCTGAACGTGCACGTCAAGGTTATCGAAGGCTCGAAAGAGCGTATTCAGATCTTCAAGGGCGTCGTGATTCGACGTCAGGGCGGTGGCGTCCGCGAGACGTTCACCGTTCGTAAGGTGTCGTTCGGCGTCGGCGTGGAGCGCACTTTCCCGGTGCACAGCCCCAACATCGCGCAGTTCGAGGTCCTCACTCGCGGCGACGTTCGTCGCGCGAAGCTGTACTACCTCCGCGATCTGCGTGGCAAGGCCGCCAAGATCAAAGAAAAGCGCTGACCCGGTCGTATCGACCGCTTCGAGCAGCAACCATGCCGCGTCACCGAACATCGGTGACGCGGCATGGTGCGTTGGAGCCACCGCCCTGACATTTCGGACGTACCGGTACGAGCGATGCTCGGTGAAAACGCCGCAGGCGCGGACCGACCGGCCCGCGGGCGACGGTTCCGGCTAACCTGTCCAGGTGACGCAGTCCCCACAGGATCCGACCCCACAGGGTTCGACGAACGAGCCCGACGACGAGTCTCCCCGGAACAAGCGTGCGGATCGCAAGCAGCGGTCCTTCTGGCGTGAACTTCCCATCCTCATTCTGGTAGCTCTCGTGCTGAGTTTTCTGCTTCAGACGTTCGTCGCCCGGGTCTATCTCATCCCATCCGAATCGATGGAACCGACACTGCACGGCTGCGCCGGCTGCACCGGGGACCGCATCGTCGTGGAGAAGATCGGCTATCGATTCGGCGATCCGAAGCCCGGCGATATCGTCGTGTTCCGCGGCCCCGATTCCTGGAACGACGAATTCGTCTCGCAGCGCTCCGACAATTCGGTCATCCGCGGGGCCCAGGAAGTGGGCTCTTTGATCGGAGTCGTCGCTCCGGACGAGAACGATCTGGTCAAACGCGTCATTGCCACCGGCGGTCAGACGGTCGAGTGCTGTGACGCTCAGGGACGGGTGCTCGTGGACGGGAAGCCGTTGGACGAGCCGTACATACAGATGGATTTCCCGTTCGTTCCGGACACGATGACGTGCGAGACCGAATTGAAGTCGGGCCGGTGCTTCGACCCTGTAACGGTGCCCGAGGGCAACATCTGGGTCATGGGCGACAATCGCAGCAATTCGCGAGACTCGCGGTATCACGTCACCGACGAGTTCACCGGCACCGTTCCGCTGGACAACGTGATAGGTAAGGCCGTGGCCACCGCGTTGCCGCCATCGCGAACCGGCCTCCTGGACTCGCCGGACATTCAGGGTCGATGACGGCCCGTCCTCGTCCCGCGCCTCGTGCGCGCGCATCTCTGAGCCGCTCGTCGTGGCCGCCTCGTCCCATCATCAGGAGGGCGGCGGGGCTGCGGACCATGGAATCGGCACTCGAACGCAACGGGCTCGGTCCGGTTGCGGGTGTCGACGAAGCAGGCAGGGGAGCCTGCGCGGGGCCGTTGACGGTCGCGGCGTGCATCCTGGGCTCTCGGTCGCACACTGCCCTCGCGGACCTCGACGATTCCAAGAAGCTGACCGAGCGTCGCCGGGAGGAGCTCTTTCCCCGGATCAAGAAATTGGCACTTGCGTGGAGTGTGGTGTTCGTCGACGCGGCCGAGGTCGACCGCATCGGGGTACACGTGGCGAACATCGAGGGAATGCGCCGCGCGGTGGCGGGCCTGAGCCTCACTCCCGGGTATGTCCTCACCGACGGCTTTCGGGTTCCCGGACTTCCGGTGCCGTCTCTACCCGTCATCGGAGGGGACGCCACAGCTGCCTGCATCGCTGCGGCCAGTGTCCTGGCCAAGGTGTCCAGAGACCGGTTGATGGTGCAGATGGACACCGACATTCCCGGTTACGGATTCGCCGTGCACAAGGGGTACAGCACACGTGCGCATTCGACCGCGATGACCACGCTCGGCCCGAGCCGAGAGCATCGAATGTCCTATGCCAACGTGGCTGCCGCGGCAGCCGGTCGCTCGCGTAGCGAGGTCGACGCACTGGGGCGAATGGACTGCACCGACGACGGTGCGCCATGATTGAATTTCACGCCCGACTGGAGGATGAAAGAGACCGATGAGTGCCGAAGATCTCGAAAAGTACGAAACCGAGATGGAGCTCTCGCTGTACCGCGAGTATCGGGACATCGTCGGACAGTTCAACTATGTCGTCGAAACCGAGCGTCGTTTCTATCTCGCGAACTCCGTCGAACTCATTCCGCACAATGCCGACGGTGAGATCTACTTCGAATTGCGGATGTCCGACTCGTGGGTATGGGACATGTACAGACCGGCTCGTTTCGTCAAGCACGTGCGGGTGATCACGTTCAAGGACGTCAACATCGAAGAGCTGGACAAACCGGATCTGCGTCTCCCCGAATAGTCCTACCCGGGTCGGATCGGCAGGTGTGCCCGGTGCCTGACGGGCGCACCTGGACGGTTCCGCTCGGCAGATTTCCCGTGTGGAGTGTTCCGAAGCGCACCGATCAGCGAAAAGCTGGACAACCGACCGAATAATTCCGCGTGTTCTGTTTCGAGCAGAGGCCCGTTGCCGGGTTACGTCGAGCGCGGGAGAATCGTCGAAATGTGAACGCCGAATTCTGTTGTCTCACATAGTATTTCGATTTAATGATGCAAATAGCTTCCGGTATTCACACGTTTTCGTACCGAATGTTTTCGACCCTACGCCGATGTGAACATCGTTGGGTCTTTGCCTCGGTCCGATAATCGGTGGTAGAACTTGAATTACCACATTCTCCCAGACGCGTAAGAGGTACGAGATGGCACGCAAGACGCTTGTCCAGATGATCGACGATGTCGACGGCTCGGTAATCAAAGAAGGCCAGGGGGAGTCGATCGAATTCGGTATCGGTGGAAACCAGTACCGCATCGACTTGAATCTCAAGCATGCGAACGAACTGCACGAGCAGCTGGCTTTCTGGATCGAGCACGCCGAGAAGATTTCCGGTCGCCGCCCCCGCAAGACCGGTGCCGCGCCTGCACCGGCTCGAGGAAAGGTCGATCTGCAGGACATCAGAGCGTGGGCTCGCGAAAACGGCCACGAGGTCAGCGCCCGAGGTCGAATCAGCCAGGAAGTTCAGGCCGCCTACGAGGCTGCGCACTGACCGCCTCCCAGCCTTGATATGCCCGCTGTCTTCGGTCAGCGGTAGTTCGGTCATCGAATTCGATTACCGATTCCGTGCTTCAGCTCCGTCCGTGCAGTAATCCGGACGGAGCTTTTGCATGTTCGAACCATTCGTCGGGCGATCGACAGGGCATGAACGCCGGTAAGCACACAGGTACGACAAAACAGGTGTGTCGGCCCTGCGATTCGACGGTTCTCTCCACAGGATTGCGCGTGTCCACAGGGCAATGCGGCACCTGCACTTTCTCGGAATCACCTCCTTTCGGTCGTGTCACCGTCATGACGACCGGATCCGGCCGTGCTGTGCGGCCGCAGAGTGGAGGAATTCGACATGCCGACCAATCAAGAACTCGGGGCACGCGGTGAGGAACTTGCAGCGCGCCATCTCGAGCACATCGGCCTGGAGGTGATCGAGCGGAACTGGCGGCATCGTTCGGGGGAGCTCGACATCATTGCGCGCGAAGGCGAGACGATGGTGTTCGTCGAAGTCAAAACGCGTTCGGGAATCGGTTACGGAACGCCGGCGGAAGCGGTGACGTACACCAAGCAGACTCGGATCAGAGGATTGGCGTTGCAGTGGCTTTCGCTTCGCGGAGGGCCGTGGGTGCACATCCGATTCGACGTGATCGCCATCGTGATCGGTCGCGGTGACGACCCCGTTCTCACTCACGTCAGGGCGGCGTTCTGATGCCCCTGGGGCGAGCCCATTCGGTGGCGGTCAACGGCGTCGACGGAGTGTTGGTGGAGATCGAAGCCGATATCGGTCAGGGTCTTCCGGGGACCCATCTGGTGGGACTGCCCGATACCGCGCTGAACGAATCGCGTGATCGGGTCAAGGCCGCGGTGAAGAATTCGGGTGGTACCTGGCCGGACAGTCGAGTGATTCTCGCGTTGTCTCCGGCGACGTTGCCCAAGGGTGGCTCGGTGTACGACCTCGCGTTGGCATTGTCGGTCCTCGACGCCGCCAAGGCCATTCCGCGGGGAAGCCTGTCGGAGACGGTGTTTCTGGGTGAGTTGGCTCTGGACGGCAGGTTGCGTGCGGTCCGCGGGGTACTGCCCGGAGTGCTCGCGGTGAAGGCGGCGGGGTGGCAGCGGGTGGTGGTGCCGAGTCGGTGTCTGCCAGAAGCGGGTCTGGTTGACGGTATCGAGGTGTTGGGTGCCGATTGCCTGGCGGATGTCGTTGCGTGGCTTCGTGGTGAGCAGGCGCTGGAATCGCCCACCCCGACCGACTGGCATCAGGAGAGCTATCCGGATCTCAGTGACGTTGCCGGTCAGGCGGATGCCCGATGGGCGTTGGAGGTCGCTGCGGCCGGTGCGCATCACATCATGTTGACCGGGCCACCGGGCATCGGGAAAACGATGCTGGCGCAACGTCTTCCGGGGATACTCCCGCCGCTCACCGAATCCGAGGCGCTGGAGGTGACCGCGATCCATTCGGTGGCGGGGCTGCTGACGAGTGCGCGGCCGCTGATCACATCGCCGCCGTTCATCGCCCCACACCATTCGACGTCGGTGAGTGCGTTGGTCGGAGGAGGCACCGGAATGGCCAAGCCCGGCGCAGTCAGTCGCGCGCATCGCGGAGTCCTGTTTCTCGACGAATGCGCCGAGATGAGCATCCGGGTACTCGAAGCGTTGCGAACCCCACTCGAAGACGGTGAAATTCGGATTGCGCGTCGAGACGGGGTGGCCCGGTACCCGGCGAGGTTCCAACTCGTCCTGGCGGCCAATCCGTGTCCGTGCGCGCCGGCGCGGCAGGCCGACTGCGTGTGCGCGCCCACTGCTCGCCGCAAGTACTTGGGAAAACTGTCCGGACCGCTCCTCGACCGGGTCGATCTCCGAATTCAGATGATGGGAGTCGCGACCGGGGCGCTGGTCGACGACGTCGGAGAAGGAACGGCCGATATTCGCGCCCGCGTGACGGGAGCGAGGGATGCTGCCGCTCATCGTTGGTTGGAGTTCGGGTGGAGGACCAATGCGGAAGTCCCCGGACCAGCACTGCGCCAACGGTTTCGGCTCGCTCGGTCGACGCTGGCACCGATCGAGCGGGCATTGCGCAACGGATCGCTGACCGCGCGCGGCGCCGATCGTGCGATACGGGTGGCGTGGACTCTGAACGATCTCGCCGGCGGCACCGTGCCCGGTGCAGACGAGGTCGGTGCCGCACTGGATTTTCGAGACAGGGGAGTGGCATGACTTATGACGCACGTCGGCTGGCGTGGGCGTATCTGTCTCGGGTGGCACAGGGTCCGCATCGCACGGTGACGGACCACGCCGCTGCCCACGGCCCCGAGGTCACCGCCGCAGCCGTACGCGCCGGACACTTGGGTGAGCGACTGGCAGCACGGGCTCATGTCGACACTGCAGCAGCAGATTTGGACCACATTGCCGCTCTCGGTGGACGGCTGATCACCCCTGACGACGATGAGTGGCCTGCGTGGCGTTTTCTCGGCTTCGATGGGTCCGGCCTCACCGCGGGTGTCGACACGTCGCCGCCGATCGCACTGTGGGCGTTGGGAAACCGGTCTGTCGGAGCAGACACCGAACGATCGGTGTCGATAGTCGGAACCCGAGCGTCGAGTCCGTACGGCGACCACGTCACTGCCGAGATCTCCGCCGATCTGGCGCTGGACGGCTGGACCGTCGTATCGGGAGCTGCTTTCGGTATCGATGCGGCAGCGCACCGTGCGGCGCTCGGAGTCGAGGGGACGACGATGGCTGTGCTCGCCTGCGGCGTCGACCGGGCATATCCGGCGGGCCACTCCCGCCTGTTGCGTCAGATCGCCTCGAGCGGTGTCGTTCTCAGTGAATACGCGCCGGGCACCACTCCGGCCAAGCACCGGTTCCTGGCGCGCAACCGGTTGGTGGCGGCACTCGGATCGGCGGTGGTGGTCGTCGAGGCGGGATGGCGGAGCGGGGCGCGCAACACCGCGGCGTGGGCGGCGAAACTGGGCCGCCCCGTTCTTGCGGTGCCGGGGCCCGTCACCTCTCCGACGTCGAAGGGATGCCATCGCATGATTCGTGAGGGTGAGGCCGTTCTGGTGTCGAGCTCGCACGATGTGGTGGCCGAGGCCGGGGCGCTCGGCTCGCCGGAGGAACCCCGTCCCGATCTGTTCCGGGAAATCGATGCGCTGTCCGAGACCGCACTGTTGATCTACGACGCGCTGCCGGCCACGGGAGCGTTGTCCACCCGTGAACTGTCGGAGAGTTCCGGGGTTCCGTTGTCGAAGGTCCGTGCCGCGCTACCGGTGATGGAGATGGACGGATTCGTGAGCAACGACGAGACCGGGTGGGCCCGGGTGGTGCGCGGCTGAGGTGACGGCCCTACCGAGGCCCAGTGAAGGTAGGGTGTTAGGTAATGCTTAGTCGGTGCAGTGAGCATCGGCGTCGTTCGCTCGAAGAGGGGTCTGTAGTGCCGCGTAAGAAAACCACGTTGACCGTAGTGCGCACGGAAGCGCTGACCCCGCACATGCACCGGGTGTATCTGGGTGGTCCAGGCTTCGAGGAGTTCGACGCCATCGATAAGACCGATGCGTACGTCAAGCTGTTCTTCGGAACCGAGGACGAACCGATCATGCGGACCTACACCGTTCGATCCGTCGACACCGACGCGCGGGAAATCGCCATCGACTTCGTGGTGCACGGCGACGAGGGCGTCGCCGGACCGTGGGCCACACGCGCGAAGCCGGGCGACGAGATGTCGTTCTTCGGGCCGTCGGGGGCATACGCGCCTCGCCCCGACGCCGATTGGCACCTGTTCGCAGGCGACGAATCGGCTATCCCGGCCATCTCGGCTGCGGTCGAGGCCCTCCCGGAAGACGCCATCGCCAAGGTGTTCATCGAGGTCGGCGATCGTCACGACGAGATCTACATGGAGACTCTCGCAGTCGTCGACGTCACCTGGGTGCACCGGGGCGCGTCGTCGAACGAGATCGGCGACGACCGGGCCGGAGACAACGCACCGCTGATCGAGGCCGTCAAGAACACCGAATGGTTACCCGGGCAAGCGCAGGTGTTCGTCCACGGTGAGGCGCAGGCCGTCATGCACAACCTCCGTCCGTACATTCGCAAGGAACGTGGGGTCGGGGCCGAGTGGGCGTCGATCTCGGGTTACTGGCGTCGGGGGCGGACCGAGGAAACCTTCCGAGCCTGGAAGCGTGAGCTGGCACAGGCGGAGGCGGGAGTCGACGCCTGATCGCGCACCGACGTCCACCCGACGGCGTGTCCGGTTGTCGAGCGAGACGTCAGCGCCCAAGCTGAGCCGATGACCGATTCGCTGCCGCCGCACCTGGAGGTGCACGTCGAGGAGTTCGCCGAACACCTGCGCCTCGGACGGGAACGGTCGGAGCACACCATCCGGGCCTACGTTGCCGACGCGCGTTCGTTACTGGCGCACCTGGCCGCGTCCTCACCGGGCGCGACGATCGCCGATCTGGATCTGCGTGTCGTGCGCTCGTGGTTGGCGGGGTACTCGGCGGCCGGCGCGGCCCGGACATCGATGGCCAGGCGCACCTCGTCGGTGCGAACGTTCGGGGCGTGGCTCGAACGGGTCGGGGCTGTGAAGGTCGGCCCCGCGCAACGTCTCGCGTCCCCGTCGGGTCACCGCACCCTGCCCGGAGTGCTGCGTCACGATCAAGCGACGCGAGCGCTGGACGCTGCCGAGTCGGGTGCCGCCGAACTCGATCCCATAGCGCTGCGCGATCGACTCGTCGTCGAACTGTTGTATGCGACCGGGGTCCGCGTGGGGGAGCTGTGCGGTCTCGATGTCGACGACGTGGACACCGATCGACGAGTCGTTCGGGTGGTGGGCAAGGGGAACAAGGAACGGTCGGCACCGTACGGTCTGCCGGCCGCGCAGGCACTCGACGCCTGGCTCACCGACGGCAGGCCTGCCCTGGCCGTCGATCGATCCGGACCGGCCCTGTTGCTCGGGCGTCGGGGTGGACGACTCGACCAGCGACAGGCCAGGTCGGCGGTGCATGCTGTGCTGGAGACAGTCCCCGGCGGCCCCAGCCTGGGACCGCACGGCCTGCGCCATACGGCAGCCACGCATCTGCTGGAAGGAGGTGCAGATCTCCGGGTGGTGCAAGAACTGCTCGGACATGCATCTCTTGCCACGACGCAGATCTACACTCACGTATCCGTCGAACGGTTGCGGGCGGTGCACGATCAGGCGCATCCCAGAGCATGAGCGTCGAGCTGGGCGGCGCATCGTTTGGTAGCGTCTGCCCAGGATCGACTACACCGAATACGGGGGACCGTGGACCGCGACCGACCGCAAGGTAAATCGGAGCCGTGGTCGACGCATGGCCACAGTGCGCCGGTGAACGGGGCACGACCCGGCAGTGCAGTCGACGGCAGTGCAGTCGACGGCCGGGGTGACGATGCCGCCGGATCCGTACCGGCGGAACCGATGTCCACTCCGCGCTCCACGCCCCGGCAGCCCCCGCCGTGGCAGACGCCCGATTCTGCGCAGCGACCTCCCGTGCCCCCGCGGTACAACCCGCCCGTGCCGCTTCGACCGGGCCCGCCGGCCGCCTATCCCGAGGCACAGATGCCGCCCGTTCCGCCCGTCGGGGACGATCGGTCGCAGGCCCAGCCGGCCCAGCAGGCACCCTGGTCCGCGCAGCCGTGGGCAGGTGCCCCGAATCCGTATCGTCCGAGCAGTCAGGACCTGGGTGCCGAATCGCTGCTCAAACGACCCAAGCGCACCTCGTCGTCGGGGTGGCGTCGCGGTGTGCACCGGTTGACCGGTGGCGTCATCAACCCCGGCGAGTCGACGGCCGAGGAGCGCTACCGCAACCAGGTCGATCGCATACGCCAGCCGGTGCTGGGGGACTACCGCATCGCGTTCCTGTCGCTCAAGGGCGGGGTCGGCAAGACGACGACCACCCTGGGTCTGGGGTCGACGTTCGCGTCGCTGCGCGGAGATTGCGTCATCGCCGTCGACGCGAACCCGGATTTCGGGACACTCGGAGAGCGGGTACCGCGTCAGACCGCGTCGACTGTTCGCGACTTGTTGGCCGCAGCCCCGAACATTCGCCGGTATTCCGACATTCGCGCTCATACCTCGCAGGCACCGAGCCGACTGGAAGTGTTGGCCGGTGAGCGGGATCCCTCGGCGTCGGAGATGTTCGGCGAAGAGGACTATCGCGCGGTCATCGACATGTTGCAGGTCTATTACAACCTGATCCTCACCGACTGCGGAACCGGCATCATGCACTCGGCGATGAACGGGGTGCTGCAGCTGGCCAATGCGCTGGTTCTGGTCAGTTCGCCGGCCGTCGACGGGGCACGCAGTGCATCCGCGACTCTGGACTGGCTGGAACTGCACGGATACGGCCATCTGGTCGAGCGCACGGTCGTGGTGATCAGTTCGGTCCGACCGGGTTCGTCCGCGGTCGACATGAACTTGTTGCAGCAGCACTTCCTGGAACGCTGCCGCGCGGTGCTGGTGGTTCCGTTCGACGAGCACCTCGCCGAGGGGGCCGTGGTCGATCTCGAGAAGCTGCGTCCCCAGACCAGGAGCGCTTTCGTCGAGCTTGCCGCCATGGTCGCGGACGACTTTCCTGCCGCGTCCGGTCGTCACTCCGGCCCTGCGCGCTGACCGTCACCGAACCGGCTCCTGCACGGGTTTCAATCTGATCGGACGGGCACGCACCAGGGCCGTCGGATCGAGGTATTCGCGGCCCCGCTTGATGCCCCAGTGCAGGCATGTCGCCGTGCAGCCGTCGTGTCCCGACGTCAGCGAACCCAGGATGTCGCCGCGTCGTACTCGTGCTCCGGCCCGGACCGCCGCCGTCACGGGTTCGTACGTCGATCGAAGTCCGCCCGGATGGTCCACCGACACCACCGGCTTACCGGCCACGAGGCCTGCGAACACGACCGTACCGTCGGCGACGGCCAGAACCGAGGTGCCGTCCGCCGCGGCGAGGTCGACCCCGCGATGGCCGGGGAGCCAATCGTGTTCCGGGCGGTCGAACGGTGTCACGACGCGAGGGTGCGGCCGTATCGGCCACGCGAACGAGTCCGATTCGGCTGCCGCGGCCGGCGTGGTCAGCACGATCGCGGCAAGAACGCAGGCGATGCACCCGGTACGAAGAGTGTTCACTCGTCGACGATGGCCTGTGAATGTGCTGGAAAACGAGGCCCGGCACGAATTGTGGACAACCGAAAGATTCGTCCACAGGCACCGGAATCTCTTGACAGTCGGGCCCGGTTATGACGGGGGCCGCCGCAGGTCTACACTCCTTGTTGCGGCCTGTGCGTGCACGGGTCGACTTCGCGCGTCCGCGTCATCGTATCGACTGCCTCGGCAGAGTTCACGATACGAGAACCGGTTGTCGGCGGTCCTGATCCCCCTGTGGTTCAGGTCCGACAACTTCGGCGGTCGCCAGGGCAGAGGTCACCGACACTCTGCGTCAACCGAACCATGAAAGAGAGTTATTCAGCCATGGCTGTAGTAACAATGAAGCAGCTGCTCGACAGCGGCACACACTTCGGACACCAGACCCGTCGCTGGAACCCGAAGATGAAGCGATTCATCTTCACCGACCGCAACGGCATCTACATCATCGACTTGCAGCAGACTCTGACCTTCATCGACAAGGCCTACGAGTTCGTCAAGGAGACGGTCGCCCACGGCGGCACCGTTCTGTTCGTCGGCACCAAGAAGCAGGCACAGGAGTCCATCGCCGCTGAGGCAACTCGCGTGGGCATGCCCTACGTGAACCAGCGCTGGCTCGGTGGCATGCTCACCAACTTCCAGACCGTGCACAAGCGCCTGGTCCGCCTCAAGGAGCTCGAGGCAATGGAGCAGACCGGTGGCTTCGAGGGACGCACCAAGAAGGAAATCCTCATGCTCACGCGTGAGATGACCAAGCTCGATCGCACCCTCGGCGGCATCCGCGACATGGCCAAGGTTCCGTCGGCCATCTGGATCGTCGACACCAACAAGGAGCACATCGCCGTCGGCGAAGCGCGCAAGCTGAAGATCCCGGTCATCGCGATCCTGGACACCAACTGCGATCCCGACGTGGTCGACTACCCGATCCCGGGTAACGACGACGCGATCCGTTCCGCTGCGCTGCTGACCAAGGTCGTCGCATCCGCAGTGGCCGAAGGTGTGCAGGCCCGTGCAGGCCAGAACACCGCAACCGACGCCAAGCCCGAGGTCGGCGCAGGCGAGCCGCTCGCAGAGTGGGAGCTCGAGCAGCTCGCACAGGCGTCCCCGGCCGCTGACGCTCCGGCAGCAGAGGCTCCCGCAGCCGATGCGCCGGCCGCCGACGCCCCGGCAGCAGAAGAAGCACCGGCAGCAGAAGAAGCGCCGGCCGCTCAGGCTTGATCGAATTCGGTCCCGGTTCACCCTCAGGGGTGGGCCGGGGCCGCTTCGGTATGTCAGGGTTGTGATCGGTCCGGCTCCACAGCGAGCCCGTCGATCACGCTTCGAGAACAGCACTTTCGTCAACGCCCGTATTCAGACTTTTGAGGAGGCTCGCCCACGATGGCGAACTACACTGCCGCCGACGTCAAGCGGCTCCGAGAGCTCACCGGCTCCGGAATGATGGACTGCAAGAACGCACTCGCCGAGAACGACGGCGACTACGACAAGGCCGTCGAGTACCTGCGTATCAAGGGTGCCAAGGACGTCGGCAAGCGCGCCGAGCGCAACACCGCCGAAGGCCTCGTCGTCGCCGAGGGTGGAGTGCTCGTGGAGATCAACTCCGAGACCGACTTCGTGGCCAAGAACGACGAGTTCCAGACGTTCGCCGCGTCCGTCGCGGCGACGGCTGCAGCAGGCGAGCCTGCTGATGTCGACGCTCTCAAGGCACTCGACCTGAACGGCAAGACCGTCGAGACGGCTCTGAACGAGTTGTCGGCCAAGATCGGCGAGAAGCTCGAAATTCGCCGCGTCGTGTCCTACGACGGCAACACAGCGACCTACCTGCACAAGCGCAGCGCGGACCTGCCGCCTGCCGTCGGCGTGCTGGTCGAGTACACCGGTGACGGCGACGCCGCCGGCGATGCTGCGCGCGCTGCCGCGATGCAGATCGCAGCGCTCAAGGCCAAGTACGTCACCCGTGACGAGGTTCCCGAGGATCTGGTCGCCGCCGAGCGTCGGATCGCAGAAGAAACCGCGCGCGAAGAGGGCAAGCCGGAGCAGGCTCTGCCGAAGATCGTCGAAGGTCGCGTCAACGGATTCTTCAAAGACGTCGTTCTCACCGAGCAGAAGTCGGTTCAGGACGGCAACAAGACCGTCAAGGCCATCCTCGACGAGGCCGGCGTGACCATCACCCGTTTCTCCCGATTCGAGGTCGGCGCCAGCTAGTCTGCGCTCGATCCGATCGAGGCGATGCCGTTCATTCGATTTCATCGAGTGGACGGCATCGTTCGTGCGCGAGGCAGGTCGGAGCCGTGTCCACCGATCGGGTGCCGATAGGGCAGGATGATCGGTGAGTAAACCGTAGTGTTCGACGAGTACCGAGGAGAGCTATGACCGATCCGGCCCCTGACCGTCCCGGGTTCCGACGCGTGATGCTCAAACTGGGTGGGGAGATGTTCGGTGGTGGCCAGGTGGGGCTCGATCCGGATGTCGTGAACAACGTTGCCGAGCAGATCGCCGAGGTGGTGGCCACCGGAGTTCAGGTCGCCGTGGTGATCGGTGGCGGAAACTTCTTCCGCGGTGCCGAATTGCAGCAGCGGGGGATGGACCGATCTCGCTCGGATTACATGGGCATGCTCGGCACGGTCATGAATTGTCTTGCGCTGCAGGATTTTCTGGAAAAGCAGGGTGTTGCCACCAGAGTCCAGACCGCGATCACGATGGGCCAGGTGGCCGAGCCGTACCTTCCGCTGCGCGCGCGACGGCACCTCGAGAAGGGGCGTGTCGTCATCTTCGGCGCAGGTATGGGCATGCCGTACTTCTCGACGGATACCACGGCGGCGCAGCGGGCGCTCGAGATCGGTGCCGAGGTGCTGTTGATGGCCAAGGCCGTCGACGGTGTCTACTCGGCCGATCCACGGCTCGATCCCGACGCGACGATGTTCGACACGATCACCCACCGCGAAGCCATCGAGCGAGGCCTCAAAGTTGCCGACGCGACTGCCTTCAGCCTCTGCATGGACAATCAGATGCCGATGTTGGTGTTCAATTTGCTGATTCAGGGAAACATTGCTCGCGCCGTGTCGGGCGAGAACATCGGCACGCTGGTCACGTCGTGAATGCCGCCGACACGACCGCGAACGAACCGAGAACGAAGACGATGGAGGACAGATCGTGATTGACGAAGCTCTCTTCGACGCCGAAGAGAAGATGGAAAAGGCCGTATCGGTTGCCCGTGACGATCTGTCCTCGATCCGCACCGGGCGGGCCAACCCGGGAATGTTCTCGCGCATCGTCATCGAGTACTACGGTGCCCCGACGCCGATCACCCAGCTGGCCAGCATCAGCGTGCCGGAGGCGCGATTGGTGGTGATCAAGCCGTACGAGTCGAATCAGCTCGGGCCGATCGAAACCGCTATCCGCAATTCCGATCTCGGCGTCAACCCCACCAACGACGGCAACCTGATTCGTATCGGCGTGCCGCAGCTGACCGAGGAACGACGCCGCGAGTTCGTCAAGCAGGCCAAGGGCAAGGGCGAGGACGCCAAGGTGTCCATTCGCAACGTGCGCCGCAAGACGATGGAAGAGCTCAAGCGCATCCAGAAGGACGGCGAGGCGGGCGAGGACGACGTCGTACGCGCCGAGAACGAGCTCGACAAGACCACCGCGAAGTACACCGCCTCCGTCGACGAACTGGTCAAGCGCAAAGAGGGTGAATTGATGGAGGTCTGACCTCCTTCGATAGTTGCGCAACACGGTGGAACGACGATGAATATCGAGGAGTTGACGACAGTGGTGGGACCGGATCGGCAGGAGGGCAGCGGCACGCCCGCTGGCTCGTCCGGGGTCGCCGCCACGAAGTCCGCCGGCAAGGCGGGTCGAAATCTGCCTGCCGCGATCGGCGTCGGCGGCAGTTTGGGTATCGGGTTGATCCTCGTGCTCGTGTTCGTGCCGCTGGTATGGATCGGTGTCGTGGCCGTGGCGTTGGCCGTCGCGACGTACGAGGTGTCCAAGCGGCTCCGCGAGGGCGGTGTTCTCGTTCCGCGCATCCCGCTGATCCTCGGTGGTCAGGCCATGATCTGGCTGGGCTGGCCGTTCGGTGCCGTCGGAGTGCTCAGTGCGGCTGTGGGCACCGTCGTGGTCTGCATGGTGTGGCTGTTGCTGAGACAAGGCTTCGGTACTGCTCCCAAGAACTATCTCGAAGAACTCTCCGTCACCGTTCTGGTGGCGTGTTGGCTACCGCTGTTGGCCTCGTTCGCCGTTCTGATGGTCCTGCAGGACAACGGTGCCGGTCGCATCCTGGTCTTCGTCATCGGCGTCGTGTGCTCGGATGTCGGTGGTTACATCGCCGGTGTGCTGTTCGGCAAGCACCCGATGGCACCGGCCATCAGCCCGAAGAAGTCCTGGGAAGGGCTGGTCGGATCGCTCATCTTCTGCGTCATCGGTTGCCTGCTGACGGTGACCCTGATTCTCGAGGCCAACTCGATGATCGGTGTCCTGCTGGGAGTCGTGCTGGTCGTGACGGGAACACTGGGCGACCTTATCGAATCGCAGGTCAAGCGCGACCTTCGAATCAAGGACATGGGCTCGTTGCTGCCCGGCCACGGCGGCATCATGGACAGACTCGACTCGTTGCTGCCCTCTGCGTTCGTTGCGTGGCTCGTCTTCACCGTGTTGCTCTGACCGACTCCGCCGGACGATGAGCGGTGATCGCGGCGGGGTGATTCCCAGTCCCAACATCTGGCACTGGCCGCATCTGTACGAGGCGGAGAACAGGGCTCAGGACGTCGACGGCGCTGTGTTCGCGTCCATTCGATCGTCCGTCGATTGGACGGCCGAGAACGTCGTGGACGTGGGCTGCGGCAGCGGTTTCCATCTTCCGATCTTCGCTGCGGACGCTCGGTACGTCATCGGTGTGGAACCGCACGCCCCATTGGTGGCCGCAGCCCGCACGCGCGTCGAGTCACGTGCGAACGTCGACGTGCGTGCGGGTAGAGCGGACGCGCTGCCCGTCGACACAGGTTCGGTCGATCTCGTCCACGCGCGAACCGCGTATTTCTTCGGCCCCGGCTGCGGCCCGGGTATCAGCGAAGCGATGCGAGTTCTGCGGCCCGGAGGGGCGTTGGTGGTCGTGGACCTCGACGCCACGTCGTCTCCGTACGGGGACTGGATGCGTGCGGATCTCCCGCACTACGATCCTGCGGCCGTCGAGGCGTTCTTCGATGCCCAGGGATTCGAGATGCGACGCGTCGACACGAGGTGGGCGTTTCCCGACCGCCGGGTTTTGCGGGATGTGCTGGGAATCGAGTTCTCACCGCGGGTAGCGCGCGCTGCGGCACGGCAGGTCGACGGCCTCACCCTGAATGTGCGCTATCGCATCCACGTTCGATACAAGCCGACCGGCGTCGAGTCGATCTGAGCCTGGCTCGGCAGCGAGAAATCAGGACGCGGCGGAGATTCCGAAGATTCGAGCCAGTTCGTTGATCTTGAGAGCCTTTGCCAGACGCGGCAGATCGCTGCCGTCCTTGACGTGAGCACCGTCGGCACCGAGAGCGTCGATGACATCGTGTGCCCAGGACACGTCGGTCGGGGAGGGGGCCAGTTCGCGGTTGACGATGGCCACCTGATCGGTGTGCATACAGAGTTTGCCTGCCATGCCCATCGAGAGGGTCAGGGCTGCATCGCGCCCGAGGATGCTGTCGTTCGCGGTCAGTGTCGGACCGTCGATGGGTCCGGGTAGTCGTGCGACGCGCGAGGAGACGACCAGTCGCGAGCGCGGGTAGGCCATGGCGAGCGGGTCGTCGCTCATGCCCGTGTCGCGTCGGAAGTCGCCGCTGCCGAAGGCGAGACGGAATGTCGAGTCCGCGCGCGCGATTTCGGTGGCGGCCTCGAGTCCTGCTGCTGATTCGACCAGCGCGAGGATTGGGGTGCCGTCGGCGAGGCGGGCGGCTGTCGCCTCGACCTGACCGCCGCTCTCGGTCTTCGCGAGCATGACGCCCACCAGGCCGGGCAGCCCGGACAAGGCGGCGAGGTCGTCGGCCCAGTACGGGGTCGTCGCGTCGTTGACGCGCACCCAGGCCGAGTTGCCCTCGCTGAGCCAGCGCACGACGGTCTCGCGAGCAGCAGGCTTCTTCGCTGGAGCGACTGCGTCCTCGATGTCGAGGATGACGGCGTCGACACCGGATGCGACAGCAGCGTCGAAGGTATCGGGCTTGGTGGCCGGAACCAACAGCCACGATCGTGCGCGGTCGGGTGCAACGCCGGATGCCACCGGTGTCTCCATGAAAGTAGTCACGTCATGCTCCTCGAGTGAAGTCGGGCACCGCCAACCTTATCGATTCAGAGCATCGGTGCCAGCTTCTGTACATAGTGTTCACGAACCGTGACGCTGGTTCTTCTTCGCTGCGCGCCGGACCTGCAGGATTCGGGCACCGCCGGCCATGGCCATCACCAGCGCGCCCGCGATCGCGGCCAGCAGCATGCTGATTCCGAGGGGTAGGTCGAGCTGCCAGGCGAAGATCTGGACGGTGACGGAGTCGAGGTTCTGCACGATGAACACCAGGAGAACGACAAGGACGACGGCCCCGACCACCAGACCGGTCCAGAGGGCGGCGGTGCGGGTGTGCGCCACATCGGTGGGGGTGTGCTGCTGTTCCGGAACGAACTCGGGGTCGGGCGCGGAATGGCCGTCCGAATCCGGGGTGGTGATCGGGGTGAGGTCGCCGGCGGCACTCGTCGGCCGGTCGAATCCGGGCGTGGCCGAGGCCGATGTGTCGAACGGTGCCTCGTTGTTGTCGTCTGCTCTGGTGGCCATGTCGATGATCCTTTCGCACGCGTGGTCCGAATGCACGCGCAATCGGTCCCGGCGTCGATACCCGTCAGGGCACCGTCGAAAACCGTCGCGAATAGGACTGTGAGCAGAACGGGTGGACAATGGTGGGTATGGAGTTGAGCCAGCAGGAACGACGCGGGGGTCGAGCATGAGTGATTCCGCAGCCGCAACGGACAGCACGACCGAGCAGAAGAGACCGAATCTTCCGCTGGTCTTCACAGCTCCGCGTCGGGGTATGCCGTCGCGTCACCTCGCTGACCTGGACAAAGAGGGCCTGCGTGAGGCAGTGAAGGCACTCGGTCTACCGGCATTCCGTGCCGACCAACTTGCGCGGCACTACTACGCGCGGCTCGAGGCCGACACCACCAAGATGACCGATCTTCCGGCCGAGGCGCGGGAGAAGGTCGGTGCCGATCTTTTTCCCACCTTGCTGACGCCGATCAAGCACTTGGCATGTGATGACGGTGACACTCGAAAGACTCTGTGGAAGGCCAACGACGGGACTCTGCTCGAGAGTGTTCTGATGCGGTATCCGGATCGCGCGACGCTGTGCATCTCGAGTCAGGCCGGTTGCGGAATGGCATGTCCGTTCTGCGCCACCGGTCAGGCCGGCCTGACGCGGAACCTGTCGACGGCCGAGATCGTCGATCAGGTCCGTTCGGCGGCCGCGGACATGCGCGACGGCGTCGTCCCCGGCGGTGAGGGTCGGCTGTCGAACGTCGTGTTCATGGGGATGGGCGAGCCGCTGGCCAACTACAAGCGCGTCGTCGCGGCAGTGCGCAAGATCGTCTCACCAGCCCCCGACGGGCTGGGACTGTCACAGCGTTCGGTCACCGTATCGACGGTCGGCCTTGCTCCGGCCATTCGAAAGCTGGCCGACGAGGGTCTGTCGGTGACCTTGGCCGTGTCTCTGCACACGCCGGACGATGAGCTGCGAGACACGTTGGTCCCGGTCAACAATCGTTGGTCGGTGGCGGAGGTTCTCTCCGCTGCCCGGTACTACGCCGATCAGACCGGTCGACGCGTCTCGATCGAGTACGCGATGATCCGGGACGTCAACGATCAGCCGTGGCGAGCGGACATGCTGGGCAAGAAGCTGCACAAGGCGCTCGGATCCCGGGTACACGTCAACCTGATTCCCCTCAACCCGACTCCGGGTAGCGAGTGGGATGCCAGCCCGAAGCCGGTGGAGCGGGAATTCGTTCGCCGGGTCATCGCGCAGGGCGTCTCGTGCACCGTCCGCGATACCCGAGGGCAGGAGATCGCGGCGGCGTGCGGTCAGCTCGCCGCCGAGAACTGAACCGCTAGCGGGGCTTGCGGCGGACGATGACGTCGCGCACGACGAGTCCGACCAGCGCCACGGCAAATCCGACCAACCACAGGTCCTCGACCTTGCCGGTGTGATTTCCGATGATCATGAACAGCAGGAACGCGGCAACGACGATGGCTGCGACGCGCATCGCCTTGTTCGACTCGCCGCTCCATCCCCACGCGGCGGACGGCACCTCGGGCACCTCGTTGCGGGTATCGACGACCGGGTCGTACGAAGCGGATTCCAGTTCGGTATTTGCCACCGGTCGATCCTCTCGGGTGATGCGTTCACGTGGGTCCCGGCACGAACGGTGCGAGACGCGTTGTCGGAACAATATTGGCATACGACCGCCCGTCGTAGTGATCAGGGTTGCATCGCTCACCCAGCGCGTGTGTGGGCTCGAATGAGAGACTGCGGCGGTGACCTCCGAGCGCCTTCCCCATCGTCCGAGTCGGTCCCCGCTGAGCTATCCCCGCGACATGGTCGGTTACGGCCGCACGCCGCCGCTCGCGCAGTGGCCGGGTGAGGCGAACATCGCCGTCCAGTTCGTCCTCAATTACGAGGAGGGTGCCGAGAACAACGTGCTCGACGGCGACACGAAGTCCGAGACGTTTCTGTCGGAAATGATCGGCGCACAGGCGTTTCCGAATCGACACATGAGCATGGAATCGCTGTACGAGTACGGATCCAGAGCCGGAGTGTGGCGCGTGCTGCGCGCATTCGAGAAGCGTGGGTTACCGCTGACGGTGTTCGCGGTCGCCAAGGCCATGGAGCGGAACCCGGAAGTGGTTGCGGCACTGCTGGAGTTGGACCACGAGATCGCATGTCACGGCTTGCGGTGGTTGTCGTATCAGCAGATCGACGCGAACGTCGAGCGCGAGCACATGGCGGAGGCCGTGACGATCCTGCGCGAGCTGACGGGGTCTGAGCCACTGGGGTGGTACACCGGGCGCGATTCCCCCAACACCCGATCGCTCGTGGTGGAGCACGGCGGATTCGTGTACGACTCCGACTCCTATGCAGACGATCTGCCGTACTGGGAGAAGGTGAACCGGGACGGCGGTCTCGTCGATCACCTGGTGGTGCCGTACACCCTGGACACCAACGACATGCGTTTCGCATCGCCGGGAGGCTTCTCGACGGGCGACGAGTTCTACGCGCATCTACGTGACGCCTTCGACGTTCTCTATGCCGAGGGCGCGAGTGGGAGTCCCAAGATGCTCTCGGTCGGACTTCACTGCCGGCTGGTGGGCAGGCCGGCCCGCATGGCTGCACTGGAACGTTTCCTCGATCACGTGCAGTCGCACGACAAGGTCTGGGTCGCGAAGAGAATCGACATCGCCGAACACTGGCGAGCTGTGCACCCGCCCGAGGCCTGAGTCAGTCGGCCTTTCGGCACGCGGATGCCAGCGCGCTCAGATAGCGGTCGGTGAATGCTGCCTGGACACGCCTGCCCACCGGGCCGCCGAGCTTGGTGTACCAGCGACCGGGACGCGAGAATGCCGATATGTGGGCGGTGACGGCACCGTCGGCGGGGGAGTAGTCGACGTGGAAGAGTTCCTCGCCGGACTCGGGATGCCCGTCGAGTGTTCCGTAGGCGAAACCCTGACGGTTCGCCTCGTCGATGACATAGACCACACGACACGGAATGCGCACCGGTCCGAGTGTGAGAACGACCACCGAGTCGGGCACAGCGGTCTCGGCCTCGGAACGGACCTTCAGTCCTGCCCCTCGGTGCATGTCCCATCGCATCAACGCATCGGCCGCCGCCACGAAGTCGTCCAGCCCCGATCCCACGACCCTCGACATCGTGACGTGGTGGTATCCGGTGGGCAGTGGGCCGGCGGTGGCCCCCGCATCGTCGTAATTGTACGGTGCCGAGCGGTACTTCGAGAAGTCCATGCACCCCAGCGTGCCAGCCTGCGTCGGCACATAGGGGTTTCTCAGCCTCGGTAGGCAACAATGGACCGGTGCCAGACCATCGTGAGCGAACGACCAACTCGGATCGCCCCGAGCCGATACGTGTGCTGTTGCTGGGAAGTACCGGGTCGATCGGAACCCAAGCGCTCGACGTCATCGCAGCCAACCCGGACCGCTTCGTCGTGGTCGGGCTGGCTGCGGGCGGTGGAAACATCGAACTGCTCCGTCGCCAGATCGCGGAGACCGGTGTCCGACGGGTAGCCGTCGCCCAGCCCGAGGCCGCCGCCGAGCTCGATTTCCCCGGAGTGCTGAGTGGTCCGCGAGCAGTGACCGAGCTGGTCGAGTCGACCCCGGCGGACGTCGTGCTCAATGCCCTCGTGGGTTCTCTCGGCCTCGAACCGACCCTGGCCGCGCTGGACAGCGGTGCGCGCCTGGCGCTGGCCAACAAGGAATCCCTGGTCGCCGGAGGCGAGCTGGTTCTCGCCGCCGCAGCCCCCGGTCAGATCGTGCCGGTCGACTCCGAGCACTCCGCGCTCGCCCAGTGCCTGCGCAGCGGTACGCGCGGCGAAGTGGATCGACTGGTTCTCACCGCATCGGGAGGTCCCTTTCGAGGGTGGAGCGAGAGCGAACTGAAGTCGGTCACGCCGGAGCAGGCCGCCGCGCATCCCACCTGGTCGATGGGGCCCATGAACACGTTGAACTCGGCGACACTGGTCAACAAAGGTCTGGAACTGATCGAGGCGCACCTGCTGTTCGGTGTGCCCTACGAGAAAATCGATGTCACCGTGCACCGGCAGTCCATCGTGCACTCGATGGTGACGTTCGTCGACGGTTCGACCATCGCTCAGGCCAGTCCACCGGACATGAAGTTGCCGATCGGGCTCGCCCTCGGCTGGCCCGATCGAGTGCCCGACGTCGCCCGTGCACTCGACTTCACGACCGCATTCTCCTGGGACTTCGAACCACTCGACGACCGAGTGTTTCCGGCGGTGCAGCTGGCGCGTGAGGCCGGGATCATGGGTGGGTGCATGACTGCGGTGTACAACGCGTCCAACGAAATCGCGGCAGAAGCGTTCCTGGCCGACAGAATCGAATTTCCGCAGATCGTCAAGACGGTGCGCGCGGTACTGGGCGACGGCGGGCAGGACTGGTCGACGGCTCCCAGGGACGTCGACGACGTACTCGCGGCGGACTCCTGGGCCCGGGCCCACGCCCGTGAACTACTGAAACCGAAAGGCCTCTGACACATGGTGTTCGCTCTGGGTGTCGTGCTGTTCGCCGTCGGAATCGGGGTGTCGATCGCGCTGCACGAAGCGGGACACATGTGGACCGCGAAAGCGCTCGGCATGAAGGTTCGCCGCTACTACATCGGTTTCGGCCCGAAGATCTTCTCCTTCCGACGCGGCGAGACCGAATACGGCCTCAAAGCCATTCCGGCAGGCGGGTTCTGCGACATCGCCGGCATGACCGCCATCGACGAGCTCGCGCCCGACGAGGTCGAGCGTGCGATGTACCGCCAGAAGACATGGAAGCGCATCGTCGTCATGGTCGGCGGCATCGCGATGAACTTCGTGATGGGAATCGTGCTGGTCTACGTGTTGGTGCTCGGCTGGGGCACGCCGGATCGGGTGACGCCGACAACGACGGTCCAGGGCATCGGTTGTGTCAGCACGTCCCAGACCGAGGACGGTGAACTTGCGCCGTGTTCGGGAGACGGTCCGGCTGCCGAAGCCGGACTGCGCACGGGCGACATCATCACTGCGGTGAACGGTCAGCCGACAGAGACTTGGTCCGACGTCGTTCTCGCCATTCGGGACTCGACCGGGTCGGCCGATCTGACAGTCGATCGCGACGGTGCTTCGCAGACTCTGAGCGTTCCGATCCTTCAGGTTCAGCGCTACGTCGTCGATCCTGAGACCGAAGCGAAGAACTCGACAACCGTGGGAGCGATCGGCGTCACCGGCGGTCCACCGCCGAACATTCGATACAACCCGATCGAAGCGGTGCCCGAGACCTTTGTTTTCACCGGGGACATCTTCGTGCAGACCGGGAAAGCGTTGGTGCAGTTGCCGAGCAAGGTGGAGGCACTGTGGGATTCGATCTTCGGCGGTGAACGAGGGCTCGACACGCCGATGAGTGTCGTCGGAGCAAGTGTCATCGGTGGCCAGGCCGTGGAAAACGACAACTGGCAGACGTTCGTCGGGCTGCTGGCGTCGCTCAACTTCTTCCTCGGTGTGTTCAACATCGTGCCGCTGTTGCCACTCGATGGTGGCCATATCGCCGTGACCATCTACGAGCGCATACGCAACATTTTCCGCAATCGTCGCGGCCTGCCCGACGGTGCGCCGGTGGACTACATGAAACTGATGCCTGTCACCTACGTGGTCATCATTGTTTTCATCGGGTTCTCTCTCTTGACGCTCACGGCGGACATCGTCAACCCGATTCAATTGTTCTAAGTAGACTCGACAGTCGTAGCTAGGAAAGAAGGCCACTGTGTCCGTGTCAGTCGGATTGGGAATGCCCGCACCGCCGGTGCCCGTACTCGCGCCACGTCGAAAGACCAGGCAGCTCCAGGTCGGGTCGGTGGGTGTCGGAAGCGAGAGCCCCATCTCGGTGCAATCGATGTGCACCACCAAGACCCACGACATCAACGCCACCCTGCAGCAGATTGCAGAGCTGACGGCGTCGGGTTGCGACATCGTTCGTGTTGCGTGCCCCACACAGGACGACGCCGACGCGCTGTCGATCATCGCCAAGAAGAGCCAGATTCCGGTGATCGCCGACATCCACTTCCAACCGAAGTACATCTTCGCGGCCATCGACGCCGGATGTGCGGCGGTGCGCGTCAACCCGGGCAACATCAAGGAGTTCGACGGCCGTGTCAAGGAGGTCGCCAAGGCGGCCGGTGACGCGAACATTCCGATCCGCATCGGTGTGAACGCCGGCTCTCTCGACCCGAGGCTGATGAAGAAGTACGGCAAGGCGACACCCGAGGCGCTCGTCGAATCCGCGCTGTGGGAAGCAGGCCTGTTCGAGGAGCACGGTTTCGGCAACATCAAGATCTCCGTCAAGCACAACGACCCCGTCATCATGGTCGCTGCGTACGAGCAGTTGGCGGCACAGTGCGACTACCCACTGCACCTCGGTGTCACCGAAGCGGGACCGGCTTTCCAGGGGACCATCAAGTCCGCTGTGGCCTTCGGGGCCCTGCTGTCCAAGGGCATCGGCGACACCATCCGAGTTTCCCTGTCGGCACCGCCGGCGGAGGAGATCAAGGTGGGAAACCAGATCTTGCAATCGTTCAATCTGCGCCCCCGCAAACTCGAGATCGTGTCCTGCCCCTCGTGTGGGCGCGCACAGGTCGATGTCTACACCCTCGCCGACGAGGTGACTGCGGGACTCGAAGGCATGGAGATCCCGCTACGCGTCGCGGTCATGGGCTGCGTCGTGAACGGGCCGGGCGAGGCCCGCGACGCCGACCTCGGTGTTGCGTCGGGCAACGGCAAGGGCCAGATCTTCGTCAAGGGCAAGGTCATCAAGACGGTCCCCGAAGCGCAGATCGTGGAGACGTTGATCGAGGAAGCGATGCGCATCGCCGAGGAGTTCGAGAAGGACGAGATCGCCAGCGGTGGCGCGCCGGTGGTCACCGTCAGCTGAGCGGGTACACCTGTTCGGCGTCCGGTTTGCCGCTCTGCCACCGGGGGAACACATTGTCTGGAATGATTCGCTTCAGAATCGGTGCGTACGCGGTAGGTGGGTCAGGAGGTCGGTAGGTGCTCAAGCTCCTCGGCGCGAAGCCTCTCGGTAATCGGGACGTCGCGCACGTGCTCCGGGTGCTCGACGCCGACCCCGTTGCAACCTGCATGGTTGCCGCGCGCGTGCAGGAATCGGGCCTCGATCCGAGGTCGTTCCACGGCGAGATGTGGAGCAGAGGCGGTCCGGACGAGTCGCTGTGCTTCTACGGTGCGAATCTGGTTCCGTTGCTCGGTTCCAGCGACGATCTTCGTTCCTTCGCGGACCGCGCGTGCCGTGGGCCGCGTCTGTGCTCGTCGTTGGTCGGCAGAGCGGAGTTGACGCTTCCGTTGTGGGAAATGCTCGAGACGGATTGGGGTCCGGCGCGAGAGGTACGCGGTGAGCAACCGTTGTTGGCCACGTCGGTACCGTCGTCCATCTCGCCTGATCCTCTCGTTCGGCTCGTTCGACCCGACGAGCTGGACGTGTATCTGACCGCAGCCGTTGCCATGTTCATCGAAGAGGTCGGCGTCGACCCGCGACTGAACGACGGCGGTAGGGGATACCGGCGTCGGATCGCCAGTCTCATTGCAGCGCAACGTGCCTGGGCCAGATTCGAGGACGGCCGCGTGGTGTTCAAGGCCGAGATCGGCTCGCAGTCCGGGACGGTCGGGCAAATCCAGGGAGTATGGGTGCACCCGGACCGACGCGGGCACGGCCTGGGTGCATCCGGAACGGCGACCGTGGTGAACTCGGTCGTCCGCCAGGGGCGTACTGCGAGCCTGTACGTCAACAGCTTCAACTACGTCGCGCGCCGGGCCTACGCGAAGATCGGTCTGACGCAGGTGGCAACGTTCACCACGGTGCTGCTGGACTGAGAACGGGCGCTCGATCGGCTTGTCCCGAAACGCGATTCGTTGCCGTGGTCGACGCACCGGCCGTATTACGATGGGGCGCAATGAGATCACGTGATGCGACCTGGATGCGCGGACGGCTGGGCGTGGTGACCGTGATCGGTGCCGTCGTCGGTGCCTGCCTCACCGGGTGTACACCCAAGCCCGACGGTCCGGAGCCCGCAGCTCAGGCATTCCTCGCGGCCTTCGAGGCCAACGACATCCCCGCGGCCGCCGCCGATACCGACAAGCCGGGCGCCGCAGCCACTGCGCTGAGCGAGGCGTGGACCAATCTGCAAGCGGAGGCCCTCGACGCCGAGACGACGTCGGTTCGAGTCGACGGCGACACCGCCACGGTCGGCTACACCTATCGTTGGCAGCTGCCCAAGGATCGGGTGTGGACGTACGACGGCCAACTGAACATGGGTCGGAGTGCGGGAGAGTGGGTGGTGCGGTGGACCGCCTCGGACATCCACCCGAAGCTCGGCGACACGCAGACCATGGCCTTGCGCTCGACGGCTGCACCACGCGCTCGCGTCAACGAGCGCTCCGGCACCGACGTCCTGGTGCCCGGGGTCGTACATCGAATCAAGTTCGACGCGTCGGCCGCGAACAACGTCGTGGCCTCGGCAACGGCGTTGTCGACACTGCTGACACCGTTCGACGCGTCGATCACGGCTCAGTCGATCGTGGAGTCTGCGACTTCCGTCGACGGCGACTACCCGGTGGCGCTGCTGCGAGACAGCGACTTCGAACCCATCTCGGCGGCGCTGACCGAGATTCCCGGTGTCACAGCGTCCGACGAATCGGATCTCGTGTCCACCGACCCCACCTTCGCGCCGGACCTGGTGGGCCAGGTCAAGAAGGCCGTCATCGACGACGTCGACGGCAAGGCCGGCTGGAGCGTGGTGACCAGCAACCGCAACGGCGTCGACATCGACGTCCTCACCGACACCCCGCCCGAGCCGGCACCGTCCTTCTCGATCAGCCTCGATCGAAATATCCAGGTCGCGGCCCAACGAGCAGTGAACGCCAGGGCCGAGCAGGCCATGACGGTGGTCATTCAGCCGTCCACCGGGGCCATCCTCGCTGTGGCGCAGAATCCGGCGGCCGATCGGGACGGACCGGTCGCGTCGGCCGGTCTCTACCCACCAGGTTCGACGTTCAAGATCATCACCGCCGGGGCGGCGATCTCCAGCGGACTCGCGACCCCGGGGAGCACCGTTCCGTGCCCCGGGCGTATCGAGATCGGCGAACGAAGCGTCCCCAACTACAACGAGTTCGCTCTCGGTGATGTGACCATGAGCACCGCGTTCACCCGGTCGTGCAACACCTCCTTCGCGAAGCTGGCGAGCGAGATGTCGCCCGACGCGTTGACCGTGGCCGCGTCCCAGTTCGGCGTCGGTCCGGACTACGACGTCGTGGGGTTGCCGACCGACTCCGGTTCGGTCCCACCCGCGGACGAACTCGTCCAGCGCACCGAGGACGGATTCGGCCAGGGCAAGGTGGTCGTCTCGACCTTCGGGATGGCACTGGCCGCCGCGACGGTTGCCCACGGCTCCACACCGGTTCCCAATCTTCTGGTCGGACGGGAAACCGCCATCACCGGCGATCATCCACCGATAGAACCTGCCATGGTCGACGGGTTACGCGGCATGATGCGCTCGGTGGTCACCAGCGGCACCGCAGAGCGCATCGCCGACCAGGGCGAGGTGTACGGCAAGACCGGAGAAGCAGAGGTCGAGGGCGGATCGCACTCGTGGTTCGTCGGTTACCGAGGCGACATCGCCTTCGCGACCTTGGTGGTACGCGGCGGCAGCTCGGACAATGCGGTCGCCGTCACCCGGGAGATGTTCGAGCAGCTTCCGCCCGGGTACTGAGCGCTGCGCCGGTGGGCCGGGTTCAGCCGGACAGCAGCCCGAGTCGACGACACGCGAGAACCGCTTCGTATCGAGTGTGCGAGTCGGTTTTTCGCATCACGCTGCGGAGATAGGACTTGACCGTTTCGGCACCGATCGACAGCCGTGCCGCGACTTCGACGTTGGTGCAACCGAGCGCGACCTGCGAGATGACGTCGATCTCGCGTGGCGTCAATGCCTGCGAGTCGCCGGAGTCGCTGTCCTGGTTCGCCGTCCGACCGAGCGTTGCTGCCAGTCGCGCGGTGACCGCGTCCAGTCTGTGTTTGACCGCCGCGTCTCCGATCGACCGAGCGAGCTCGGCGAGCTCGTCGTGCACACCGCGCAACTCGACCGTCCGCGAGAGGTGCCCGTCCGACGTGGCCCGCGCACTCTCCATGAGGCGCACCCTGCGGTCGACCTCGTCGCGGATGGCGATCTCCTGACCGAGGCGCCGGGCTGCGGCGGTCATGATGTCGCCGACTCGATCACCGAGGGGGCCGCGTTCTCGCACCGCCGCGTACATCACCATGCGGGCTGCTCCGGCGACGACAACCGGCACCGCCAGGATCGACTTGAGGCCCTCGCCGAGGACCGGCCGGTCGAAGTGGTGGGTGATCGACATCGACGCGCCGTAATCACTGACGGCCGCGGGCCGACGTTGGTCCATGACCCGGCCACCGAGACCGGACCTGGGCGGGATGGCGAGCCCGTCCAGCCCACGCGTGCGGGTGCCGTGAAATTCGCTCAGGTGCAGCGTTTCCGAGGACACTTCCCCGCCGAACACGACGGGCACGGCGGACGTCGCGGCGACCTGGCGTAGTTCGGCGCGAAGGGCATCGCCGTCCCGGGGGCGCAACAGACTGGAATGGACCACGACGCTTCCTTCCTCGGTTCGGGTACGTCGACGGCGAACGTGACCCAGATCATATCCCGTCGCGCGGTTGCGGATTCGGTGGCCTCGACCAGCAGCGCTGGTTCTTCTGGACACGGATGCGGCGACTACTCTGGACGGCATGTCTGTCACCGCCGAGAGCAAGCCCCGTCAGCCACTCGTGCCAGGCGTCGTCTCGCCCGTCCTCTCCGTGCCGAAGTCGATCGAGCGACCCGAATACGCGTGGAAGTCGACCGTGAACGAAGGCAGCGAGCCGTGGGTGCAGACCCCCGAGGTCATCGACAAGATGCGCGTGGCGTCGAAGATCGCGGCTCGCGCTCTGCAGGAAGCGGGCCGGGCCGTGGCACCGGGAGTGACCACCGATGAGCTCGACCGTATTGCACACGAGTACATGGTCGACCACGGCGCTTACCCGTCCACGTTGGGCTACAAGGGTTTTCCGAAATCGTGCTGCACCTCGCTGAACGAGGTCATCTGCCACGGCATCCCCGATTCGACGGTGATCGAGGACGGAGACATCGTCAACATCGACGTCACCGCGTACATCGACGGTGTGCACGGCGACACCAACGCGACGTTCCTGGCGGGTGACGTGTCCGAGGAGGCGCGCCTGCTCGTCGAGCGGACCCACGAAGCGACGATGCGTGCCATCAAGGCGGTCAAGCCGGGGCGCGCCCTGAACGTGGTCGGGCGAGTGATCGAGTCCTATGCGCACCGGTTCGGCTACGGCGTGGTGGAGGACTTCACCGGCCACGGCATCGGCACGACGTTCCACAACGGCCTCGTCGTGCTGCACTACGACCAGCCGTCCGTGGAGACCATCATCGAGCCGGGCATGACGTTCACCATCGAACCGATGATCAACCTGGGCACGATCAACGCCGAGATGTGGGACGACGGCTGGACGGTGGTCACGCACGACAAGAAGTGGACCGCACAGTTCGAGCACACGCTCGTGGTGACCGAGACGGGTTGCGAGATCCTGACACTGCCGTGAGCGGAGCCTGCGGAGTGAACAGAAGTCTGATACTGCCGTGAGCGGAGCCTGCGGAGTGAATAGAAGTGTGAGACTGCCGTGAAAGGCGCTCTGTTGGTCGCCGGCACTACCTCCGATGCAGGCAAGAGTGTGTTGGTCGCCGGCCTGTGCCGGATGCTGGCGCGGCGGGGTGTTCGGGTGGCCCCGTTCAAGGCGCAGAACATGTCGAACAACTCGGTCGTCACGTTGGACGGCGGCGAGATCGGCCGGGCTCAGGCGATGCAGGCGGCCGCCTGTGGCCTCGAGCCCAGCGTGCGGTTCAATCCGGTGTTGCTCAAGCCCGGCAGTGATCGGACGTCGCAGTTGGTGGTGCGCGGGCGTGCGGTGGCCCAGGTGAGTGCGAGCAACTACATCGAACATCGGCAGGCGCTCCGGCATGTGGTCGCCGACGAGTTGTCCTCGCTACGTGCCGAATTCGACGTGGTGATCTGCGAGGGTGCCGGTTCACCGGCCGAGATCAATCTACGCGCCACCGATCTGGCCAACATGGGGTTGGCGAGGGCGGCGTCGCTGCCGGTGATCGTGGTGGGCGACATCGACCGCGGGGGAGTGCTGGCACACCTGTTCGGGACGGTGGCGGTGTTGTCACCCGAGGATCAGGCTCTCGTGGCAGGGTTCGTGATCAACAAGTTTCGGGGTGATCCGGCTCTGTTGGCACCGGGGCTCGACCAGTTGCGGGCGTTGACCGGGCGGCCGACGTACGGAGTCGTTCCGTTCGCCGACGGGTTGTGGATGGACGCGGAGGATTCGCTCGGCACCGTTCCCGATGCGCCCGTCGGCAGGCCCCGTCCTCCGCTCGGCTCGCAGTGGCTGCGGGTGGCGGCGGTGCGATTGCCGAGGATCTCCAACACGACCGATGTCGAGGCGCTGGCGTGCGAGCCCGGAGTGTCGGTGCACTGGGTCACCGAGCCTTCTCGGCTCGAGGATGCGGATTTGGTGGTCGTCCCCGGCAGCAAGTCCACGGTGTCGGATCTGGAATGGTTGCGGCGCACCGGTCTTGCTCGTGCCCTTTCCGAGCGCGCCGCTGCGGGGAGGCCGGTTCTCGGCATTTGCGGCGGTTACCAGATGTTGGGCCGAACCATCTCTGATTCCGTGGAGTCGGGCGTCGGAAGGGTCGAGGGACTGGGATTGCTCGATCTCGACATCGAATTCGCGGCCGAGAAGGTACTCGTGCAGGTGAGTGGTCGTTCCGTCACATTCGGCTCGGATCCCGTGCGGGGGTACGAAATTCACCATGGACGAGTGGTCCGGAACGACGACGATGCGCTGCTGACGACCGCGGGGGGCGTCGGCGAGGGCAGTGTGCGTGGCGGTGTCGTGGGAACTCACTGGCACGGACTCCTCGAATCCGATGATTTCCGTCGATCCTTTCTCGCCTGGGTGGCAGAGAAGGCGGGTCGCGCGGGATTCGAGGTTGCGTCCGACACGTCGGTTGCGGCCCTACGGGAACAGCAGTTGGATCTGCTGGCCGATCTGGTGGACAGCAACATCGATATCGACGCCGTTCTCGATCTGATAGAGAACGGCGTCGACGGCTCGACGAGAAAGATCGTCACGCAGATGCTTTGAGCAAGCCCATCCAACTGACGGTCGAGAAGATCCCGGTGATCACGAGCGGAACGACCACCAGCAGAAGCACGCGTGGGGTGTCGGTGAAGAACGTCCCGACGTCGGGCCACCAGTTCTGCCACGTGATCACGATCGCGCCGCCTCCGAAGACGACGAGGCCGGCGAGTCCGAGCGTGAACAGACCGTTCGTGCGGAAGCGCCGGTAGACGACTCCGACGAACGCCCCGATGGACCCGATCAGCAGTAGCCCGATCACCAGAGTCAGCCACTGCAGGAGCGGGTTGTCGGTGGCGTAGCGGGCCAGACCGAACATGCGGATCTTCAGCCCGAAGCCGCCGGTCGCGGCTTCGACGACCGACAACAGGTAGACGATCGTGCCGAGGGCGACCGATTGTGCTACCCCCACCAGTGCTGTCGCAGTGAGGAATTCGCGACGTGTGATGCTCAGGCTCAGGGCGTACGGGAAGCACTGGGTGATAGCCGTGACGTAGAAGGCAATAGCGAACCCATACACCGAGAACACGCCGCCGCTGAAGCTGAAATCCGAATCGCTTTCCGGAACGACCGAGAAGATGCCGTAGGTGATCACGAACACTGCGACGAGAATTCCCAGGGGCCACGCGAATGTGGTTGCCCAGGAGGTGTTGTGGACCCGAGCTACGTTCAATATTCGCTTCATGACAAGGCCTCCTCGGCGGTGGTCGACTCGTGGATAGATCCGGAATGGGCAGTGGTTCGATCGATGATCAACTGCTGCAACGGAATCGGTTCGATGCTGAGACCGGACGCCACGCCGAGGGATTGCTGGTGATCGTTCAGTCGCCCGTCGATCGTCGCTCGGGCTGTCGAGCCGAGGGCAGTTCTGTGCAAGACTCGATGCTCTGCAGCGAACCGGTCGACGGCCTCGGTCGGACCGGTGATCTCGAATGCTCTCTCGCGCAGATCGTCCGACTCGGCGTCGAGCAGAATTCTTCCCTTGTCGATGAGAATCACGTGCTCGATCAGATTGCTGACCTCGTCTATGAGGTGTGTCGACAGAACGACCGTTCGGGGGTTCTCCGCGTAGTCGGCCAGCAGCCGGTCGTAGAACATGTGTCGTGAGACTGCGTCCAGCCCCAGGTAGGGCTCGTCGAAGAAGGTGAGTGGCGCTCGGGACGCGAGACCGATGACGATTCCGAGTGCCGACGTCATCCCGCGAGAGAGCTTCTTGATCTTGCGACCCAACGGGAGGTCGAAATCGCGCAGCAATTCGGCAGCGAAGTCGTTGTCCCAGTGCGGAAGAATGTGGGAGGCCTGCGCAATGGCGTTCTTGACCTTCAGATCGTCGGGATACTTCTGGCTTTCCTTGACGAAGCACACGTGACTCAGAGCGCGTGGGTTCTCCCACGGGCGTTCGCCGAATACCGAGATCTCACCATCACTTTCGCGCATCTGGGCGGTCATCATCTGCATGACGGTGGTCTTGCCTGCTCCGTTGCGGCCGAGGAAGCCGTAGATCTTGTTGCGTTCGACCTCGAAGCTCACGTCGTCGACGGCGGTGAACGAGCCGAACTTCTTGGTCAGGTGTGTGGCCGACGCAACGACGCGGCGGAGTTCGTCGGGCGTACCGATATCGTGGATGCTCATCGCGCTGCCTCCCAGTTGTCGAGCATGGTCTTGAGTTCGTCCACGGTCATTCCGAGCTTGCGTGCCTCGGTGACCAGCGGGTCGATGTACTGACGGGCGAACAGATCGCGTCGACGGAACCGGAGTGCGTCCCGTGCGCCTGTGGCGACGAACATTCCGATCCCTCGTTTCTTGTAGACGACGCCGTCGGCGACGAGCTTCGCGAGCCCTTTGCCCGCTGTGGCCGGATTGATGCGGTGGAACGCGGCGAGCTCGTTGGTGGAGGGAACCTGTTCTTCCTCGGCCAGGGAGCCGTCGATGATCGAGTTCTCGACGAGCTCGGCAATCTGCAGGAAGATCGGCCTGCCCTCGTCCATCAGAGCCACCGCCGCGGCGGCGAGGTTCGGTACCTCACTGGTTCATTACTCATGTAACTAACCATAGGACCGGTGCGTGGTTCTGGCAAGAGGCAGTACCGTCGTCCCCATGGAGTTCACGCATGTGAGTGCTGCGGGCGGGTCTGTTTCGGTACGAGTAGCGGGACCGGACAGTCGGCACGCCGTGCTCCTGTTGCCGGACATCGGCGATTCGGTCGATGTCTACGACTCGGTGAGCGAGCGCTTGCACAACTCGGATCTGAAAACCGTTGCGGTCGAAGACATCGACGGAGTGGGGTACGACGCTGTTCTCGCCTTGCTGGACGAGCTGAAGCTGTCGTGGGTCCACCTCGTCGGGAGCGGTGCCGGTGCGGAATCGGCCTGGAGACTGGCGGCGAAGACTTTCGGTCGGTTTGCCAGCCTCATCGCCGTGGATCGTTGCCACCCGGCGATCGCCGACCATCGGGGCATCGTGCGGGACGCCGATTGCCCCGCAATCGAGTTGCCGACGACGCTGGTCATCGGCAACTCCGAGATGCGTCCGTCCGCCGACAACAGCGGCCGCTTCGTCTACTCGGACTTTCGGGTCGTCGCGCTCGACGGCGTCGAACATGTCGCGGCCGACGCCCCGGCGGCGCTGGCCACGGAGATCGTGCTCCGCACCAGCCCCTGGTGATCGAAACCTACAGGTCGAGGCCCAGGAGGGCGTTCTCGACCACCTCGGGCAGTCCTGGGTGGATCCAGTACTGACCACGGGCCATGTCCTGGGCGGACAGTCCGAAGCTCATCGCCTGGATGAGCGGCTGGATGAGAGTCGGGGCCTGAGCTCCGATGATGTGAGCCCCGAGTATCTTGCCGGTGCCCTTCTCGGCGATGATCTTGCACAGCCCTTCGCTGTCCTCCATCGCCCAGCCGAAGGCGACGTCGCCGTAGTTCTGGACCTTCACCGTGATGTCGAGCCCTGCGTCTCGGGCCTGTTCCTCGGTCATACCCACCTCCGCGATCTGCGGATCGGTGAACACGGCAGCGGGAACGAAGCGGTGATCGTAGGTACGCAACGCGGACGTGTCGCCGTGCCAGGCGTCCTGCAACAGGTTGTGCTGGACGACGCGCGCTTCGTGATTGGCCACATGCTTGAGCTGATACGGCGAGGAGACGTCGCCGAGTGCGAAGACGCCCTCGGCGGTGGTGCGGCCGAATTCGTCGACCACGATGCGGCCCTCGTCGTCCAGCTCGATCCCGGCAGCACCGAGATTCAGTCGGTCGCCGTTGGGCTGGCGGCCGACGGCCACGAGAAACGCGTCTCCGAGGACCTTGGTGCCGTCCGAGAGTTCGACGCCGTGCAGTCCGCCCTCGGAAATCCCGCGCGTGTCACCGGAGTCGAGGTGAACGTCCCACTTGGCCCGGGCGAGCTCGGTGAATCGCTTCGCGATATCGGCATCCAACGCGCGCAGCAGCGAATCCTTGCGGGCGACGATCGACACCTTCGAACCGAGTGCAGAGAAGACGTGCGCGAATTCGGCTGCGATGTAACCGGATCCGAGGATCACGAGGTGTTCGGGCAGTGCCGGTAAACGCATGACGTCGTTGTTGGTGTGGTAGTCGACACCGGAATCTTCGATCGATTGCGGCACGATGGGACGCGAGCCGGCCGCGATGACGATCCGGTCGGCCGTGATGGTCGTGCCGGTTCCGGTGTCGATGGTGCGCGGCCCGACAAAGCTCGCGTGACCCTGGAACAGCGTCACGTTGGGGCTGCCCTCGGCCCGGTATCGCTTACCGCCCTCGGAGATGGGGTCGATGCGTCCGAAGACCCGCTCGACGATGTCCGGCCAGCGGACCGCGTCGACGTGTGCATCGATGCCGTACTTGGCGGAATCTCGCACGGTACGGGCGACCTCGGCCGCGTAGACGTACATCTTGGTGGGGATACAGCCGACGTTGAGGCAGGTTCCGCCGAACGTCGAATTCTCCTCGATCAGGGCGACCTTCTTGTCGTCGAACCTCTGATCGACGATCGAGTTTCCCGAGCCGGAGCCGATGATGACGACGTCGAAGTGCTCAGTCATGAAATGTGTCCGATCTCGGTGTGGTCCTTGCCCGACGCGTGGTCGGTCTTCTCTCCTCGGTGCAACCACTCGAGCCATTCGTCCATTTCCTCGAAGGCCTGGGCGCGAGGGCCCTCGGTGGACAGGAAGACGTCGTGGCGTGCGCCCTCGATGGGGACGATGGAGGTTCGATCACCCAGGCAGCCGGCCCAACGGGCGATCTGCCGGACGTCGAGAACGGCATCGGCCGCGTCGACGGCCGAGCTGTAGCGGCGAGAGAAATGCGTCACTTTCGAGCGAAGGATCAGCGAGGGAATTCCGATATCGAGGCCGCGGTGCAGCTCGGCATGCCCGTGCCGGACCGCACGAATCCAGCCGAAGGTGATGGGGAAGCCGGCGAGGGGTTTCCAGTCCAGGTCGTAATCCCACTCGCCCTGCTCCGATGCTGCAAGGGAAAGTCCGTAGGTGTCCAAGCCGCCCCCGGGAACCGGCGTCTTGGCCCGGAATCTGCCGATGACGTCGATCGCCGCGGTACCGACGCTACGTATCGCAGGCGGGCCCTGCAGGTCGAACCAGGGGCTGTTGAGGACGACGCCTGCCAGGCCCAACCCGGACGAGCCGCCTTCCTGACGGTTGAGACGGTTGAGCCACAGCGGCAACACGAGGCCACCGGTGGAGTGCGCCATCAGCAGCACCGGCGCGTCCGCGCGCTCGGCGCGCACCAGGCTCAGCGCCTCGTTCAGCTCGGCGTCGTACATCGCCAGATCGGTCACGAAGTGTGCAGTCTGGCCCTCACGGCGCGATCGTCCACATTTGCGCAGGTCGAGCGCGTAGAACGCGTATCCCTTGGCGGCGAAATGCTCGGCGATGTGTCGCTGGAAGAAGTAGTCGGTGAATCCGTGGACATAGATCACCGCGCGGTCGAAGTTGGCGACACCCGGCGGTTGATACCGCACCAGAGTGGCCTCGACCTGGCCCTCGCCGTCCGGATCGTCTCCGAGTGGGATGGTCGTCTGTTCGTAGCCGTCGCCGAGGACATCGGGAACCCAGGTAGTCACAGATCACAACTGTAGTGGGCGCCGCCGGCAGCGTCCGAGGAGCACAATCGAGAGCAGGTTGACGTGGTGTCCGATGGGGTAGGCCCAGCTAGTAACCTGACCGCATCGGGTGAGTAACCCTCTACAGAAGAGTTCTCGGACCGATACCGCCACCGGCCGAGACCTTTACAGACAAGGAAGTCGATTCTCCAGTGTCCACAGATGAGCAGGGTAAGCGGATCAAGACCGACGTCGTTCTGGTCGGTGCCGGAATCATGAGCGCCACCCTCGGTGCGCTGCTCCGTCAGCTCGAGCCGAACTGGTCGATCGACGTCTACGAACGTCTCGACGCCGCAGCGGCCGAAAGCAGCGACGCGTGGAACAACGCGGGCACCGGGCACTCGGCGCTCTGCGAGCTCAACTACACGCCGCAGAACAAGGACGGCAGCGTCGATATCGCCAAGGCGCTCAACGTCAACGAGCAGTTCCAGGTTTCGCGGCAGTTCTGGGCCCACGGCATCGAGACCGGCGTCCTCTCCGACGCCAAGAACTTCATCAACCCGATCCCGCACGTGAGCTTCGTGCACGGCGAGGACAACGTGAAGTACCTGCGGGCGCGCTACGAGGCGCTCGTCGGCAACCCCCTGTTCGCCGGCATGGAGTACATCGATTCCAAGGACGAGTTCACCGCGCGACTGCCGCTGATGGCTCGTGGCCGTGACTTCTCCGATCCGGTCGCGCTCAACTGGAGTCAGGAAGGCACCGACGTCGACTTCGGTGCACTCACCAAGCAGCTGCTGAACTACCTGTCCGCGGCGGGTGGCACCGTGCACTTCGGGCACGATGTGCGCAACATCACCAAGCAGTCCGACGGCACGTGGGACGTCAAGGTGGCAAACCAGCGCACCGGTGCCAAGAAGACCGTCAACGCCAAGTTCGTGTTCGTCGGGGCGGGCGGCGGCGCGCTGCACCTGCTGCAGAAGTCGGGCATCGCAGAGATCAAGGGCTTCGGCGGATTCCCCGTCAGCGGCGAATGGCTGCGGTGCACCAACCCCGAGCTGATCGAGCAGCACTCGGCCAAGGTGTACGGAAAGGCCTCGGTGGGAGCACCGCCGATGTCGGTGCCGCACCTCGACACGCGCGTCATCAACGGCCAGCAGGGATTGTTGTTCGGACCGTACGCGGGATGGTCACCGAAGTTCCTCAAGCAGGGCAAGATCACCGATCTGCCCGGCTCGGTCAAGCCGGGCAACCTGATGTCGATGCTCGGCGTCGGCGTGACCGAGCTCGGGCTCGTGAAGTACCTGGTGAGCGAGTTGGCTCAGTCGCAGGCCGATCGGGTCGAGACTCTGCGGGAGTTCGCGCCGACCGTCGTCGCCAAGGACTGGGAGCTGGTCACGGCCGGTCAGCGTGTGCAGGTGATCCGGAAGAAGGGACGCGGTGGCGTTCTCGAGTTCGGTACCGCTGTGGTCAACGCTGCCGACGGCAGCATCGCGGGCCTGCTCGGTGCCTCTCCCGGCGCATCGACAGCCGTACCGGCCATGCTGGACGTGCTGCAGCGGTGCTTCGGAGACAAGTACGACGCGTGGCAGCCCAAGCTCAAGGAAATGGTCCCGTCCCTGGGGGTCAAACTGGCTCAGAACAGCTCGCTGTTCGACGAGGTCTGGGCCTGGACCTCGAAGACGCTGGAGCTGGAAAGTTCGCGTGAGCTCGCACAGCACACGGGTGTGTGATAGCAAAAGGTATGAATACGCAAGCAGCAGCTCTCAAACGATCGTGGGCACTAGACCTGTCCAACAGCACGTTGTACGACCTGTTGAAGCTGCGTGTCGAGGTGTTCGTGGTCGAGCAGGCCTGCGCCTATCCGGAGTTGGACGGACGCGACCTGCTGACCGAGACGCGGCACTTCTGGCTCGAACGAGACGGTGAAGTGGTGTGCACTCTGCGTCTGCTCGAAGAGCACGACGACGGCGAGAAGGCGTTCCGTATCGGCCGCCTGTGCACCCAGCGCTCGGCCAGGGGACAGGGACACACCACGCGAATTCTGCGGGCCGCCCTGGCCGAGGTCGGTTCGGCACCGTGCCGGATCAACGCGCAGAGCTACCTCGTCGACATGTACGCCAAGCACGGCTTCCTGCCCGACGGCGAGGAAGTACTCGAGGACGGTATTCCGCACACTCCGATGCGTCGCGGTGGCGGCACCGCCTGGAGCGAGGCGTAACAGCCCGTTCGGATCCGAAGCTACGAATGCCACACACGTCCAGGCGTGTGTGGCATTCGTTCGTTCGGCGGTAGTGTTCCGTTCGAAGTCGAGTGCGGAGAAGTCCTGTGAGAATCAGGCGCGGTCCCGCCACTGTGATCAGGAGTGTTCTCCTGTCAGCCAGATCGCCGCCCGGCTTCGTGTAGTCCACCGAACGCTCGGCGCGGAACTCCGAGCACGAAGGGAATTGGTTGTGCAGCGAGAGAGCAGTGTCCCCGAACCGGGGTACCCGTTCAGTGCGATCGTCGGTCAGGATCAGCTGCGGTTGTCGTTGATCCTGTGCGCGGTGCACCCCGGTATCGGCGGTGTGCTGGTGCGCGGCGAGAAGGGGACCGCGAAATCGACGGTGGTTCGCGCGCTCGCAACTCTGCTGCCGGCCGTCGAGGACGAGGACGGTGCCCGCCCGGCCAAGCTGGTCGAGCTTCCGGTGGGAGCGACCGAGGACCGCGTGGTGGGGTCCATCGACCTCGAGAAGGTACTGCGCGACGGGGAACGAGCATTTCAACCCGGCCTGCTCGCAGCAGCACACCGAGGCGTGCTCTACGTCGACGAAGTGAACCTGTTGCACGACCATCTTGTGGACGTCCTGCTCGACGCGGCGGCGATGGGTCGCGTACACGTCGAACGAGACGGCGTATCGCATTCTCACCCAGCACAATTCGTTCTCGTGGGCACGATGAATCCCGAGGAGGGAGAGCTCCGGCCACAGTTGCTCGACCGATTCGGTCTGGCGGTCGAGGTCACCGCGTCGCGTGATGTGGACGTGCGCATGAACGTCGTGCGCAGGCGAATGAACTACGAGCGTGATCCCCAAGCGTTCGCGGCCGCGTACGTCGACGAAGATGCCGCCGTTGCAGCGCAGATCGTGGCTGCACGCACGATCCTCGACGATGTGGTGTTGAGCGACAAGGAACTTCGGCGCATCGCCGCGCTGTGCGCATCGTTCGACGTCGACGGTATGCGCGCAGACCTGGTGGTCGCGCGTACGGCCTCGGCCCACGCCGCGTGGCGAGGCGCGAGCGAGGTGACCGAGGAGGACGTGCGCGTCGCGGCCGAATTGGCGCTACCGCACAGGCGTCGACGCGACCCCTTCGACGAGCCGGGTATAGACGACAAGCAGCTCGACGACGCCATGCGCGACGCCGCCGAACAGGCCGAGCAGCAACCCGATCCCGAGCCGGAGCCGGATCCCGACGGTGATGGAGGAGCGCCGAAGCCCGACGCGGCGGATAATTCCGACGCGCCGTCGAGCACGGAATCCGACGCGCCGCAGGAACCGGCCGACAGCCAGGAGAAGGCCCCGACCGGTGCGGGCAGCGACCGGCAGGCAGGAACGCCGGGCGCGCAGTTCAAGGCGCGGCTCATCGAGCTTCCCGGGGTCGGTGAAGGTGCTCCGGGTAGGCGCTCGCGGTCGAGGTCCTCGTACGGACGGTCGGTTCGTCCCACCGTCGAACCGGGCCGGGGTCTGCATCTGATCGGTACGTTGTTCGCGGCAGCCGAGCAGCAGGTGGTGCGTGGGCGCACGTCCGGTCGGCTGCGACTGGCGCCCGAGGACCTGCGCGGAGCCGTCAAGGAGGGACGCGAGGGCAACCTCATCGTCTTCGTCGTCGACGCGTCGGGATCCATGGCTGCGCGAGATCGACTGTCGGCGGTGACGGGTGCGGTGCTCTCACTGCTCCGTGACGCCTATCAACGGCGCGACAAGGTCGCGGTCATCACCGTGCGCGGCACCGAGGCCGAGACAGTACTGCCGCCGACGTCCTCGGTCGATGTCGCTGTGACGCGGCTGCGAAAGATGAAGACCGGGGGCAAGTCTCCGTTGGCGCAGGGATTCCTGACCGCGCGAGAGTTGGTGCTGCGCGAGAAGGTTCGAGACCCGCTGCGGCGCGCGTTGGTGGTCGCTCTGACGGATGGGCGTGCCACGGGCGGCACCGATCCCGTCGGTCGGGCGCGAATCGCCGCCGGCCGCATCGCGGCGGACAAGATCGCGTCGGTCGTCGTCGACTGCGAGTCGGGCATGGTGCGCCTGGGATTGGCCGCGGACTTCGCCGGCTGTCTCGGAGGCGGATACGTGGCGCTCGCGGACCTGTCGGCCGAGCAGGTCACCGCCGTCGTTCGCGCAGCGGCGTAGGAGGACACGCGATGCCACAGGGAGTACCTGCTCCGGGAACCGTTCCGGAGGACGGCCTCACGACTCGTCAGCGCCGCAATCTGCCGGTGCTCGCCGTCCACACCGGTCCCGGCAAAGGGAAGTCGACCGCTGCGTTCGGAATGGCGTTGCGAGCCTGGAACCAGGGTTTCGACGTCGGCGTGTTCCAGTTCGTCAAGAGTGCGAAGTGGAAGGTGGGCGAGGAAGCGGCATTTCGTGCTCTGGGCGACGCGCACGAGAGCACCGGAATCGGCGGCGCTGTGGAATGGCACAAGATGGGCGAGGGGTGGTCGTGGACTCGCAAGAAGGGCAGCGAGGTCGACCACGCCGACGCCGCGGCCGAAGGCTGGCGTGAGATCGCACGGCGCATCGAGCAGCAATCCCATCGCTTCTACGTGTTGGACGAATTCACCTATCCACTCAAGTGGGGCTGGGTCGACGTCGCGGAGGTGGTCGAGGTGCTGACACATCGGCCGGGCAACCAACACGTCGTCATCACCGGCCGCGACGCTCCGCCGGAGTTGATTGCGGCCGCCGACCTCGTCACCGAGATGACCAAGGTGAAGCACCCGATGGATGCGGGCCGCAAAGGGCAGCGGGGCATCGAATGGTGAACCGGTCGTGTCCGGCCGTGGTGATCGCGGCACCCGCGTCGGGCAGCGGAAAGACGACGGTCGCCACCGGACTTATGGGTGCCCTGCGCGGTGCCGGCCGTCGGGTCGCTCCGTTCAAGGTCGGCCCGGACTACATCGATCCCGGTTACCACTCGCTCGCCGCGGGCCTGCCCGGTCGAAATCTCGACGCGGTCATGGTCGGTGCCGACCGCATCGGCCCACTGTTTCTGCACGGCAGCAGCGGCTGCGACATCGCGGTGGTCGAAGGCGTCATGGGCCTGTTCGACGGCAAGATCGACATGACCGGTCCGGGGGAGGCGTCCGCCGAGGGCTCGACCGCGCGAGTGGCGGCCATGCTCGGCGCGCCGGTGGTGCTCGTGGTCGACGCACGCGGGCACAGTCAATCCCTCGCCGCCGTGCTGCACGGATTCTCCACCTACGACTCGAGTGTGCGGATCGGCGGTGTGATTCTCAACCGCGTCGGCAGTGATCGGCACGAACAGGTGCTCCGTCAGGCCTGCGAACGAGTGGGTGTTCCGGTTCTGGGCTCCCTGCCGAGGATGAGTGAATTGGTCGTTCCATCACGGCATCTGGGGCTGATCACCGCGGTGGAGCACGGCGGTGCCGCTACCGATGCGGTCGACGCGATGAGTGCATTGGTCGCACAGTTCGTGGACATCGAGGCGGTCGAGGCTCTGGCGCGTTCGTCGGTGACCGTCCCGGCCTGGAACCCTGCGCTCGAGGTCAGACCGTCCGGCGGCGCACCGGTGATCGCTGTCGCCGGCGGCCCGGCGTTCACCTTCGGCTACACCGAGCACGTCGAACTGCTCAGGGCTGCCGGCGCAGATGTTGCGGTCTTCGATCCGCTGCGCGACGGATTACCCTCGGGCACAACAGGAGTGGTACTTCCCGGCGGGTTCCCGGAAGAACATGCCGCCGCCCTCGCGGCGAACGAAGTGCTACTCGCCGATATCAGGACAGCTGCAGCCCGCGGATTGCCCATACATGCCGAATGCGCCGGGTTGCTTTATCTCGCAAAGAGATTGGACGGCCACGCCATGGCCGGAGTAGTCGACGTCGACGCGGAATTCGGGAACACGCTCACCCTCGGATACCGCGATGCCGTCGCCCTCGAATCGTCGACGCTGTTCGACGCGGGTAGCCGCGTCACCGGCCACGAATTCCACCGAACGAAACTGGTGGACGTCCGAGAGAGCGCACCGGCGGCGTGGGGTTGGCACAAGCACGGGGTCGACGGCAGAACCGCCGCACGCGAGGGTTTCGTGCAGGGTGGTGTCCACGCGTCGTATCTGCACACACACGCGGCGGGAAGCCCCGAGTCCATCACGCGATTCGTTTCTGCCGCACACGATTACGCGTGCGTGTGAGGCGCGGCGTCGTCATCGGAATCGGCACCAGAGCAGGGGTCGGACCCGACGAGGTACTGCAGGCGATCACCGAGGTGATGCACGAGAACTGGTCGGTGGTGAGCATCGCATCGATCGACCGAAAAGCAGAACTGGTGGCAGCGATCGCGTCGAGAATGGGTGTTCGAGGAGCGACGTTCTCGGCGTCGGACCTGTCTGCAGTCGTCACCGAATCCGGGTCGGACCGGGTGCGAGACGCAGTCGGTACTGCCAGCGTCGCGGAAGCGTCGGCTCTGTTGGCCGGCTCGGCGCGGCGCCTGCTGGTTCCGAAGGCAGTCGGGGCCACCGTGGTCGTCGCGGTGGCCGCGACGGACGAAGAACCGGCGGATCTGCCGCACTGACTGGCGAAAGCGAGCCGACGAGGGCACTGTGGGTCGAATGAGTTCCGACAGTCTGGTTCTACTCGGCCCGATCGTTCGTTATGTCGGCACCGAGACCGCGACCCTGTGGTTCGAGATGGCGCACCCGTGCACCGTCACCGTCGTCACCGATGCCGGCGTCCGAGCATCGGAACGAACGTGGGGAGTGCACGGTCACCACTTCGCTCTCGTTCCTCTCGAGGGCCTGCCCGCCAACGCGCCGGTGAGCTACGAGGTGTTCGTCGACGAGCACAGGGTGTGGCCGGAGGACGGCAAGCGAGCCAGCATCCACACCGTGGACGCAGCGGGGCCGGTCACGCTCGCGTTCGGGTCGTGTCGGCGCGGCGACGATTACAGCGCGAAGTCTCTGAAGACGATCGGTGCCGATGCACTCGCCGGGCTCGGATCTGCCCTCATCGAGCAGGATCCGGGCCAGTGGCCCCAGGCCTTGTTGCTTCTGGGTGACCAGGTGTACGCCGACGACCCGTCGCCCGAGATAGTCGAACGACTGCAGGCGCGACGGGAGTCGGGAGAGGGACCGACCAGTGCCATCGGCACCGACGCGGAGAACGAGATCTGCGACTTCGAGGAGTACTCGTGGCTCTATCGGGAATCGTGGGGACTCGAGCCGGTGCGGACGCTGTTGGCGAGCATCCCGTCGTGCATGATTCTCGACGATCACGATCTGCGCGACGACTGGAATTCGTCGGCTTCCTGGCGTCGTGACATCGAGACCCGGCCGTGGTGGAACGACCGCGTGATCGGGGCGTACTCGTCGTACTGGGTGTATCAACATCTGGGCAATCTCTCGCCGAAAGAACTGGCGGGGGACGAGATGTACGCCGCCGTTCGCTCCGCCGAGACCGACGCGGATCGCGAGAAACTGTTGGCCGACTTCGCGTTACGTGTCGATCGAGCCCCGGAGACCGGCCGGTGGAGCTTCTATCGAGATTTCGGCGACACCCGTCTGATCATGATCGACTCACGCTGCTCACGAAATCTCGACCCCGAGAACCGCGAAATGGTCGACGAGAAGGAATGGGCGTGGGTCCGCGAGCGCGCACTCGAGACGACGCCCCGACACCTGCTGTTCGGATCGTCACTGCCGTACCTGATGCTGCCGGCACTGCATCATCTAGAACAGTGGAACGAGGCTGTGGCACAGGGGAGTTGGGGACCGAGGTCGGCCAAGGTGGCCGAAAAGATGCGAATCGGACTCGACCTCGAGCACTGGGCCGCATTCACCAACTCGTTCAACGACATGGCAGCCCTGACGCGTGAGCTCTCGCGCGGTGACGACAAGCCCGCGTCGATCATGTGGCTCTCGGGAGACGTGCACTGCTCGTACGTCGCGAACGCCGACTTCGGTGTCGGCGGGCGCGACGTGCCTGCGACGTATCAGCTGACGATGTCTCCGTTCCGCAATCCGCTGAATCTGCCGATCCGCGCGGTCAACAAACTTGCCGTCAAACGCCCGGCGGCGAGGATCCTGTCGAAGCTCGCGCGGGCCGCCCACGTGGGCCCGTCGGGTGTCGAGTGGCAGGCCGAGGCGGGCCCGTGGTTCGACAACGGGGTCATGCTGCTGACCCTGCACGGCGACTCGGCGCGACTGCAGGTCCACCATGCCCACGTCGACGACGCCGGGAAGCAGGTCCTGACACGAACGTCCAGCCTGGCGCTCGCCTAGAGCAGGCATCCCCGCCATGCTCGGGTGAAAACGATTGGCCATCGAGGGGCTTATGGGGTTGGCTGGTTCGTTGTGGCCCATCTCGAACTCAACGACATCGTGTATTTCCTGCCCGACGGACGGCAGCTGCTCAACGGCGTCGGCTTCCGGGTGGGCGACGGTGCCAAGACCGCACTGATCGGGCCCAACGGAACCGGTAAGACGACGTTGACGCGCATCGTGGCGGGCGACGAGGCTCCCGACGAGGGCGCGGTGTCGAGCTCCGGTTCGCTCGGGGTGATGCGGCAGTTCGTCGGGCAACTGCGAGACGACTCGACCGTGCGTGACCTGTTGCTGTCGGTCGCGTCCCCAGCCGTGCGGTCCGCAGCTGCTGCGCTCGACGCCGCCGAGAACACGATGATCGAGGTCGACGACGAGAAGACCCAGATGAAGTACGCGCAGGCCCTGTCCGATTGGGGCGACGTGGGCGGCTACGACCTGGAACCGTTCTGGGACAAGGTGACCACGGCTGCGCTCGGTATGCCGTTCGATCGCGCGAAGTGGCGCGCGGCTTCGACGCTCAGTGGCGGTGAGCAGAAGCGGCTCGTGCTCGAGTCGTTGTTCGCCGGCACCGACGATCTGCTGCTGCTCGACGAGCCGGACAACTACCTCGACGTGCCCGGCAAACGTTGGCTCGAAGCGACCATTCGCGACTCCGACAAATCCGTCCTGTTCATCAGCCACGACCGGGAGCTCATCGCCAACGCTGCCAACCGGATCGTGACCCTGGAGCCGGGGGTGAGCGGGGCCACCGCGTGGGTGCACGGCGGTGGGTTCGCGACGTATCACGCAGCGCGGGAAGACCGGAACGCGCGACTCGACGAACTGCGCAGGCGGTGGGACGAGGAATTGGTCAAACTGCGCGCGCTGGTGTTGCGTCTGCGCGAGAAGGCGAAGTTCAACGACGGCGTAGCCGCCCGCTACCACGCATCGCAGACGCGACTGGCCAAATTCGAGGAGGCCGGACCGCCCGAGGCCGTGCCGCTCAAGCAACACGTCACCGTCCGGTTGCGCGGTGGTCGAACGGCCAAGCGTGCGCTCGTGTGCACGGCCTTGGAACTGACCGGCCTGATGAGACCGTTCGACACCGAGATCTGGTACGGCGATCGCGTGGCGGTATTGGGTTCCAACGGCTCGGGCAAATCGCACTTCCTGCGTCTGCTCGCCAACGGCGGCACCGATCCCGAGAAGGAGCACGAGCCGGTCCAGGAACTCGCACTCGCGCCCGTTCCGCACACCGGGACAGCGGTACTCGGGGCCCGGGTACGGCCCGGTCTGTTCGCACAGACTACACGCGGCCGGATCTTGCCGGCAACACGCTGCTCGAGATCCTCCACATGGGCAACGAGCACCGGGACGGCATGGGCCGTGAGGCCGCCGGCCGAGCGTTGGACCGATACGGTCTGGCCCGCGCGGCCGAACAGTCCTACGACAATCTGTCGGGCGGGCAGCAGGCACGTGTGCAAATTCTTCTGCTCGAGCTCTCCGGTGCCACGCTGCTGCTGCTCGACGAGCCGACCGACAACCTCGACCTGATGTCGGCCGATGCGCTCGAAGACGCCATCGCGGCATTCGAGGGCACCGTGATCGCGGTGACACACGACCGGTGGTTCGCCCGCAGTTTCGATCGATTCCTGGTGTTCGGTGCCACCGGGCAGGTTTACGAAGCGGCCGAGCCCGTATGGGACGAGAAGCGAGTCCAGCGCGCGCGGTAGCGTTTCCTCTCGTGAACGCGACTGACTCTCCCTATCTGGTCGGCCTGAATCTCGAAGGGCGGCGCGTCGTCGTGGTCGGTGGCGGCACCGTCGCACAGCGTCGACTACCGCTGTTGATCTCGTCCGGAGCAGTGGTCCACGTGGTCACCCGCGAGGCCACTCCGGCCGTGGAGGCAATGGCGACAGCAGGGCAGGTGACGCTCGAACTGCGCGATTACCGCCACGGCGATCTGGCCGACGCCTGGTACGCCATCGCCTGCACCGACGAGGCGGAGACCAATATCGCCATTGTCGCGGAAGCGACCGCGTCCAAGATTTTCTGTGTCCGTGCCGACATCGCCAAGGACGGCACAGCCGTCACTCCGGCGTCGGCCGAATGGGACGGCCTCACGCTGGGAGTGCTGGCAGGCGGCGAACATCGCCGATCGGCCGCCGTGCGCAATGCCGTCGTCGAAGCGCTGCAGTCCGGCGTCGTGGCCGACTCGGCGCACGCGCCGCTGACCGGTGTCGCGCTCGTGGGCGGCGGTCCGGGCGACCCGGACCTGATCACCGTCCGGGGCCGCAGATTGCTGGCATACGCGGACGTCGTGGTGGCCGATCGGCTGGCTCCACCCGAGTTGCTCGCCGAACTCGGACCACACGTCGAGGTCATCGACGCCTCGAAGATCCCGTACGGCCGGGCGATGGCGCAGGAAGCCATCAACCAGGCGCTGATCGACGGTGCCAAGGCCGGCAAGTTCGTGGTTCGGCTCAAGGGCGGTGACCCGTACGTCTTCGGTCGCGGTTACGAGGAGCTCGAAGCGCTGGCCGCCGAGGGCATTCCGGTCACGGTGGTACCGGGCATCACCAGCGCGATCTCGGTTCCGTCCTCGGCCGGAATCCCGGTGACGCATCGCGCCGTCACCCACGAATTCGTCGTCGTGAGCGGTCACGTGGCCCCCGATCACCCCGATTCTCTGGTCGACTGGGACGCGTTGGCCAAGCTCAAGGGCACAATCGTGTTGCTGATGGCCGTCGAGCGCATCGGGCTGTTCGCCGATGTACTCGTGGCGGGCGGCCGCCCGTCGGACACCCCCGTCATCGTCGTTCAGGAGGGCACCATGCGCACCCAACGTGAAGTTCGGGCCACGTTGAGCACCGTCGCCGACGCGGTCCGCGAGGCCGAGATCAGGCCGCCGGCGATCGTCGTCATCGGCACTGTGGCCGGGTTCTCTGTACACGCCGGTAACGTGAACGCTCGTGCCTGAGTCATCGATGTCCAACACCTCCGCCACCGAGATCAAATACCCGGTGACGACCCGAGCGTTCGGGATGGCGATCATCGTCCTGAGCGGGCTGCAACTGATGGTGGTTCTCGACGGCACCGTCGCCAACCTGGCCTTGGCTCCGCTGCAGGCCGATCTGGGTCTGTCCGACGCCGGGCGCAACTGGGTGTTGACCTCCTACGCGCTGGCATTCGGTGGGCTGATGTTGCTCGGCGGCAGGCTCGGCGACGCCTTCGGGCGAAAGAAGATGTTCCTCGCCGGCGTCGTCCTGTTCACGATCGCCTCGTTGCTGTGCGGACTGGCAGTCAACGAAGCCACGCTCGTTGCGGCGAGGGCACTGCAAGGGGTCGGTGCCGCGGTGGCGTCGCCCACGGCATTCGCGCTGGTGGCCACGACGTTCGCTCCGGGCCCGGTGCGTAATCAGGCCATCGCCATCTACGCCGCCATGACCGGTGTCGGGTCCATTGCCGGGCTCATCATCGGCGGCGCTCTGACCGAGGTGTCGTGGCGCTGGATCTTCCTGATCAACGTACCGATCGGCATCGTCATCGTCGTGCTCGCCGTCGTGTCGCTGCAGGAGACCGTCGGGGCGAAGCTCGCCCTGGACGTGCCGGGTGCGATCCTGGCGACCCTGGGCTGCACGGGTGTGGTCCTCGCGCTGAGCGAGGGTACCGAGCTGGGCTGGTCGAGCCCGATCGTCATCGTGTCGTTGATCGCCGGACTGCTGTTCCTCGGATTGTTCCTGTTGGTCGAGCGACGGGCCGAGAACCCGCTGCTGCCGTTCTCGTTGTTCGTCAGTCGCGATCGAGTGGCGACTTTCGTCGCGATCTTCTTCGCCGGCGGGGTCATGTTCTGTCTCGCGGCGTATGTGGCGTTGTTCGTGCAGGACATTCTGGGCTACAGCCCGCTGCATGCCGGCCTGGCGTTCGTGCCGTTCGCCTTCGGTCTCGGTGCGGCGGCGTTCCTCGCGTCGCAACTGGTGACCCGGATCGCTCCGCGCTGGCTGATTCTCTGTGGTGCGGTCATCATGGTCGGCTGGCTGCTGGTGTCCGTGACGACGATGGACGCGGATTCGGCGTACTTCCCAGGGTTGTTCTTCCCGGTGATCGGGATCGGCTTCGGCGTCGGTCTGACGGTCGTTCCGCTGCCGCTGTGCGCCATCGCGGGCGTGAGCCCCACCGAAATCGGTCCGCTGACGGCAATCTCACTGGTCGCCCAGACCCTCGGCGGTCCTCTGGCGCTGGCCGTCATCGGGGCACTGGTCACGTCGCGAACACTGTCCCTCGGCGGCATATCCGGGCCGGTGACTCTGATGAACGACAGTCAGCTCGACGCACTGAGCTCCGGATACATGTTCGCGCTGTTCTGTTGCGCGGTCTGCGCCGTGATCGCCGGCGTCGCCGCACTGTTCATCCGATTCACCCCGCAACAGGTGGCCCAGGCGCAGGCCGCGCAGGAAGACGCCCAGAAGGGCTGACGAGCGGGTCCGATCAGACGCCCAGTACGGCTTTGGCGATGAGGAAGTAGACGATCAGGCCGGTCGCATCGCAGAAGGTCGAGATGAAGGGCGTCGAGAACACCGCGGGGTCGACGCCGATCTTCTTGGCGATCAGCGGCATCGCACCGCCGACCGTCGCGGCGAGCGTGCATATCGACAGCAGCGTCGTGCCGATGACCAGGCCCAGGTGCCAGTCGTAGACGAGTCCGGCGATGACGAACCCCAACGTCCCGAGCATCGCTCCCATCGTCGCGCCGACGCGGACCTCGCGAAACAGCACAGCGGCGATGTCGCGCGGGCGGACGTCACCCAGGGCGAGCGCGCGGGTCACCGTGGTCGCGGCCTGCGAACCGGTGTTCCCGCCCGTGCCGGTGAGCAGGGGAATGAACAGCGCGAGCGTCACTACCGCGGCCAGCGCGTGCTCGAAGATCTCGAGCACCTGCACGGTGAGGATGGCCGACAACGCCAACACGAGCAGCCAGACCACGCGCGAACGAACGATGGACAGGACCGGCGTCGACAGGTACGGCCGACGCAGCGGTTCCGCACCGCCCGCCCTGGCTGCGTCCTCGTCCTCGGCCTCCTCGAGAATGCGAGAGGACTGCTCGAGGGTGAGGATGCCGATCAGGCGCTGTTCGGAGTCGACCACCACCACCGCCGGACTGCGATGCTCGAAACACAGACGTGCCGCGACCTCCGCCGACGAGTCCGCCCGCACCACAGGGTGCGACGAATGGAGCTCTCCCACCGGCGTGGTCGAATCCGCCGTCGCGAGATCGGCGAGCGTCACCACACCGAGCAACGTACGACGGTCGTCGGTGATGGGCAGCAGGTACACCGATTCTGCGTCGGGACCGGTCCGTCGCACCGCGTCGAGAGCCTCGGCTGCCGTGGTGTCGTTGCGTAGGCGCACGTACTCCGGACTCATTCGACGGCCTACCGAACCCCGGTCGTAGCCCAGCATCGGTGCAGTGAGCGCCCGTTGGGCCGGCGACAGGCCGAGCATCATGCGATGCGCGATGTTGGAGGGCAGCTCGTCGAGCAGTTCCACTCGGTCGTCGGGATCGAGGTTCTCGAACAGGGCGATGACGTCGTCGCTACGCAAACTTTCGAACAGCTCGCTGCGAATGGTCGCGTCGAAGCGCTCGAACACGACGACGGCCTCGTCCTTGGGTAACAGCCGAAACAGAACCGCCCGCTGCGCCGAGTCGACCCGTTCGAGCATTCTGACCGCGTTCGTCGTGGACAGACCCGCCATCAGGGTCGACAACGCGGCCACGTCGCGCTCGGCCAGTAGTTCCGATGTCCTGGTCACGATGTCGTCGAGAGTCTCGGGCACCGGTCCATTTTGCCTTGCCGGCGGTCATCGACCGACAGCGGTCGCTACTCCGGAACGACGTCCCAGTGCTCGACGATGGCGCCGTCGAACCGGAAGATGTCTCCCGCGACGAAGGGGTCGGATTCTGCTGCGCCCGGCGCTTTCGCGAACGTCCACACCAGATCGCCGTCGGCCAGCGAGACGACCGATTCCGAGGCAGGGAACTGCGCGCCGCCGGCGAAGAACTGTTGCAGTGCCGCGGTGCCGTTGCCCGCAATCGGATTGTGTTGCAGGTAGGACGGGGCGAAGTCGGTCGCGAGCACGGACGCGTCGTGTTCGCGGAAGAGCGCGTCGTAGGTAGCCGTCACCGACATGCGTCGGCGCTCTTCCTCGTCCTCGGTCGGCTCGGTGGGCGCGGTCGGGTAGCGGTAGAGGTCACTGAACATGGTGTTGCCGCTCATCGACGTCGCCGGCACGGATTGCGTCATGGCCCAGTGCTCGGTGACCTTGCCGCCGTCGAAGGCGAAGAGGTCGATGTTCGCTTCACCGGTGGTCTCGGATTCCGGATCAGCGGTGGCCTGCCAGTGCACTGCGACCCATCTGCCATCGGCCGCGACATGCTTGACGACGGCTCGTGCACCGGGAATCCGTGTCCGGGTGGCCTCGAATCGGGCGACGATCGCGTCGGGCCCCACCGCTGGTCCAGGTCGATCGACGGCGTTCTCCGCCACGACCGACGCGGCGGCGGCGGGTTCTTCGGCCGTGAATGCAGATTCGAAGAGCGTCAGCGCTGCTTCTTCGTTGCGTGATTCGGTGACGCTGTCGGAGCGGTCGTCGGGCGACTGCGCGGCGACGGAGACGTCGTTCGGCTCCGGGGTGGAGGGCGACGTACCGCACGCCGCGATGGCGGACAGTGCGACCAGAACGGGCACGGTGAGTCGAGCAGCTGCGCGTGTTCGGTTCATGTCTGCTCAACTGACTTGAAGCTACAACAGTTCCCGAATCGGTCGACGAACCTCGTGGAATGTTTCAGCGGGACAGATCGGCTCGGTCGGCCGCGGCTCGTCCCGAATCCCATCCTTCGGCATCGAGGCGCGGGCCGCGCATCGGCTTGGCGGTGGGAAAGAGGCGGTCGAACTCCGCTTCCACGGCAACGGTCTGTGCCGCGAGAATCGGCAGCAGGTCGCCCGATTCCTGTCTCGCCTCGTCGAGGGCATGCGCGTCGGCATCGGTGAGACGATCTCCGATTCGGATGGCGTAGGCGTAGAGGAACGCCTTGCCGAATGCGGCCGAGCCGGCCTTCTTTCGCTTCTTGGCTTCGGGCGAGTGGCCGAGAGCTCGGGTTGCCTGCACCAGCAACGAGGTGAAGACGAGCTCGGCCTGTTCCACGTCTACCGGCGCGCCCACCAGCGTCGCAACGGCGTACTCCGCGTCCCAGATCGTCTTGACCCGGTTGGCAGTACCGGCGACGTGCAAGAGCTGGGCTTTGGCGGGTGCGTGCGGACCGTCGATGTGCACCCGTCGACCGCGAACGTCGAGATGACCCTCGGCCAACAGCAGCGTGTCGATCGAGTATCGCGTCATCAACTCCTGCGCCTTGGCGGTCAGCGTCTCGGCTTCCTCCGCGAAATCGGTGGCATCGGCCTTGGCCAGCAGACCGCGAATCTTGGCCAGCATCTTGCTGTTCGGTGAATCCGAGCCGGTGGTCGTCGGCACCGACGAGCGTGTGCGGGGCCACTGCGAAGGCTTGGCGCCCAGTTGCGGCCAACGGGGGAGGGTTTGCCACTGGCCGAGCAGCGTGAGCACGTCGAGCCACTGATCGCTGGCGGCGATGTAGTCGGACTTGCCGGACGCCACGAGGTACGCCGTGAGGAAGTCGGGAGTGGCGTCCACTCGGGCTGCGACCGTCGGGAACTGTTCGCAGATCGCCGACATCTGATCGACCCAATCGTGCGGGGCGCGGGAGTCCGCTTCGATGAGATCGGCATGGTGCAGCAGGGCTGCGGCGGCGAGATTCGTCACCGCCACCGTGTGCTGACGCCGGACCACATGCATCAGATCCAGTGGTTGCCAACCGTTCTCGTACAGCGTGCCGATCATGTTGGTCAGTGCCAGCGTGCCGAGTTCGTTCGCTTGCATCGAGACCAGACGGTCGGCGATGTCGTCGGCGATGCGTTGACTCTTGTTCTTGCCGACCGACGCGTCGGCTCCTTGTCGCAGCAGTTCCGGAACGGCGCTCATTCGGTGAGCACGATCAGTTCGGTGTCCGACGCCACTTCGACTCGAAGACCCGCCTTCGACGCCACGCGCGCAACAGCTTTCACATCTTTGGGCTCGGCCGTGGTCAGGGTCAGCGCGCGGGCGAGCAATCCCTTGTGATGCTTGTTGAAGTGGCTCACCACCGACCGACTGCCGTCGGGCTTCTCGGTGAGCACCGTTGCCGTGATCGCCCCGGGGATGGGCCCGAGCTGTTGATAGGTGCCGGACCGGAGGTCGACGACGATTCCCTCGGCCTCGGTGAGAAGGGCCTCGGACAGTCGAGGCTTCCAGTGCGCTCGCAACGTCCCGAAGTTCGGAATGGACGACCCGCCGGAGAGTCGATAGGACGGAATCGGGTCGGACGCGCGAACGGCCCCGAACAGTGCCGACCCGATCCACAGCCTGGCATCCGCACGCGCGCGTCCGGCACGGGTGAAGGTCGACGCCCCGAGAGCGTCGTACAGCACTCCTGTGTACCGGCGCAGGGCCGGAGTGGTGGGCGAGGCGAACAGGCGAGCGTTCCGTTCGATCTCGTCCACCTGGGTCGGACCGAGACCGAGAGCGGTGATGGACGCGTCGACGTCGTCGGAGAGCCGGACCAGGGCGTCGGCAAGCGTTCGGCGGAGCGGAAGCAGGGACGGCAACGACAACCGGTCCAGATCGAGAGGTGCTCCGGAACCGCCGTCGGACTTCGTCTCGGAGGGAGGCAGCAGAATCAGCACGGGGGTCAAGGCTACTCACTTCGCGGCCGCCTACCCGCAGGCGCTGCACCACCGACTAGTCTGACAACCCGTGATCACCCGTCTTTCGCAGCTGTTCCTTCGTACCCTTCGCGACGACCCGGCCGACGCCGAGGTCGACAGCCACAAGCTGTTGGTTCGCGCCGGCTACGTTCGTCGTATCGCGCCGGGCGTCTATTCGTGGCTGCCGCTGGGTCTCCGAGTGCTGCGACAGGTCGAACGCGTCGTGCGCGAGGAAATGAACGCCATCGGGGCGCAGGAAATTTCGCTGCCCGCCCTGCTGCCGCGTGAGCCGTACGAGACGACGAACCGGTGGACCGAATACGGGGACGCATTGTTCCGGTTGCAGGACCGCAAGGGCAACGACATGCTGCTCGGTCCGACCCACGAAGAGTTGTTCGCGTTGACGGTCAAGGCCGAATACAACTCCTACAAGGACCTGCCGGTCACGCTGTACCAAATTCAGACAAAGTATCGCGACGAAGAGCGTCCTCGCGCCGGCATTCTGCGCGGACGCGAGTTCGTCATGAAGGATTCCTACTCCTTCGACATGGACGAGGACGGACTGAAGCGGTCCTACGCCGCACACCGCGACGCCTACCAGCGCATCTTCGCCAGGCTCGGGGTCAGCTACGTCATCGTCGCCGCGACGTCCGGCGCGATGGGCGGAAGTGCGTCCGAGGAATTCCTGGCCGAGAGCGACATCGGCGAGGACACCTACGTTCGGTGCATCGAATCGGGATACGCGGCCAACGTCGAGGCCGTCACTACCCCGGCACCGGACCCCATCGCCATCGAGGGGCAGCCTGCCGCGGTCGACTACGAGACGGGCAACACTCCCACCATCGCGACGCTGGTCGAGTGGGCGAACGGCGCAGATCTGGGTCGTGCCGTCACCGGTGCCGACACGCTCAAGAACATCCTGCTCAAGGTGCGGTCCGCCGGTGGCGAGTGGGAGCTGCTGGCCATCGGCCTGCCCGGTGACCGTGAGGTGGACGAGAAGCGTCTCGAAGCATCGCTCGAGCCTGCCGAATTCGCATTGCTGACCGACGCGGACTTTGCTGCTCACCCGTTCCTGATCAAGGGATACATCGGGCCACGTGCGCTGCAGGCCAACGGAGTTCGCTACCTCGTCGACCCCCGGGTGGTGAACGGAACATCGTGGATCACCGGTGCCGATGTGCAGGGCAAGCACGTGGTGAACCTCGTGGCCGGCCGCGACTTCGTTCCCGACGGCACCATCGAGGCCGCCGAGGTGCGTGACGGGGACATGTCACCCGACGGACAGGGGCCGCTGGTCAGCGCTCGCGGAATCGAGATCGGGCACATCTTCCAGTTGGGCTACAAGTACACCGATGCATTCTCGGTCGACGTACTCGGCGAGACCGGCAAGCCCGTGCGACTCGTACAGGGTTCCTACGGCGTCGGTGTCTCCCGTCTGGTGGCCGTCATCGCCGAGCAGATGCACGACGACAAGGGCCTTCGGTGGCCGTCGGAGGTAGCACCCGCCGACGTACATCTGGTGATCGCGAACAAGGACGAGGCCGCGCGCGCCGGCGCAGAATCCATTGCAACGCAACTCGATTCGCAGGGCATCGAGGTTCTCTTCGACGACCGCAAGGCCTCGCCCGGCGTGAAGTTCAAGGACTCCGAACTGATCGGTGTTCCGCTCGTCGTCGTCCTCGGCCGCGGTTGGGCCGATGGCAGGGTCGAAATCCGGGACCGCTTCTCGGGTGAGAGCCGTGAACTCGACATCGATTCCGCGGTCGACGAGATCGTCGCCGCGGTGCGCGCCACCACGTAACAGCCCGTCCCGATCTCTCCACGCTCGATCTCCCCACGCGCCGGTCTACTCGCTGGTAGCTTCGGGTCACACGACTAGGAGAGGTCACACCGTGGCTCAGTTTGCGCTGTTCGATCCGACAACTTTCGATCCCGCCGAGCTCGACGAGGAGTCTCGTCGTCAGCTCCGCGCACTGATCGATTGGTTCGAGGATCGCGGTAAGGCCAGGCTGCTCGCCGACGATCTCGAAGGAGTCTGGCCCGCCGACTTCCTCGAGTTCGTCGCAGCCCAGAAACTGTTCGCCACGTTCTCGACGCCGGCCGAATACGCGAACGGGTTGCCCAACGCTCGTTGGGACGCTGCCCGCAACGCTGCTCTGAGCGAAATTCTCGGGTTCTACGGCTTGGCCTACTGGTACACCTGGCAGGTCACGGTGCTCGGCCTCGGCCCGATCTGGATGAGCGACAACGACGACGCCAAGCGCCGCGCAGCGCGTGAGCTCGACCGCGGCGGCGTCATGGCATTCGGATTGTCCGAGCGCGCACACGGTGCCGACGTCTACTCCACCGACATGCTGTTGACCCCCTCCGCCGACGACGACCTCGAGTTCACCGTGTCAGGGGAGAAGTACTACATCGGTAACGGCAACGTGGCGGGCATGGTGTCGGTGTTCGGTAGACGCACCGACATCGACGGGCCGGAGTCGTACGTCTTCTTCGTCGCCGACAGCTCGCATCCCGCGTATCGGTTGCGCGAGAGCGTCGTTCACGGCCAGATGTACGTCAGCACCTTCTCGCTCGAGAATTATCCCGTTCGCGGCGAGGACATTCTGCATACCGGACCCGACGCGTTCTCGGCTGCACTGAACACAGTCAACGTCGGCAAGTTCAACCTCTGCACCGGCTCGATCGGCATCTGCGAGCACGCGTTCTACGAGGCGATCACACACGCCAACAATCGGATTCTGTACGGCAACCGTGTCACCGAATTCCCCCATGTGCGCAGTGCATTCGTCGATGCCTACTCGCGGCTGACCGCCATGAAGCTGTTCAGTGCGCGTGCGCTGGACTACTTCCGCGCTGCGGGTCCCGGCGACCGGCGCTACCTGTTGTTCAACCCCATGACCAAGGCCAAGGTGACGTCCGAGGGCGAGACGGTGGTCCGCTTGCTGCACGACGTCATCGCCGCCAAGGGGTACGAGAAGAACACCTACTTCCGTGAAGCCGCGCAACTGATCGGAACACTGCCGAAACTCGAGGGAACGGTGCATGTCAACGTCGCCCTGATGCTCAAGTTCATGCCGGCATACATGTTCTCGCCCACCGATCAGGCGGAGGTCACCAGGTTCACCGACGCCGTCGACGACGGATTCTTCTTCGCCCAAGGCCCCGCTCGCGGCGCGAGTTCGGTTCGGTTCCACGATTGGAACCCGGTGTATCGCAAGCATTCCGGTGTTCCCAACGTGGGTCGTTTCTACGAGCAGGCCCAGGCGTTCGCGTCGTTCCTCGCCGAGTGCGCCCCCGACGAGTCGCAGCAACAGGACCTCGACTTCCTGCTCGTGGTGGGGCATCTGTTCTCACTCGTCGTCTACGGCCACCTGATCCTCGAACAGGCCGACGAGATCTCCACCGACATGCTGGACCAGATCTTCGACTTCCAGATCAGGGACTTCTCCGGCTACGCCGTCGCGCTGTACGGAAAGCCGTCGTCGACCGATGCGCAGCAGAAATGGGCGCTGGACGCCGTACGCAAGCCGGTGGTGGACGCAGCAAGATTCGAGACGGTCTGGAACGACGTCGTCACGTACGACGGTCGGTACGAGATGCGTCCCTAGGCGTCACAGCTGTCCGGAATCGGCTGGGACGAGCTTGGTTCCGAACGCGCACATCGTCATCTCGTGCAGTCCGTCGCTGTCCTCCGGATGCTCCGGTGCCTGCATCGACAACAAGACGTTGAGCAGCATTCCGTGTGCGATGAACTGCCGAGCCTGATCTTCCGAACACCCGGTACCGCTGCGGATCTGGTTGTAGATCGCGCCCATTCCTTCTCGTGCCTGGCGGCCGATCTCGGGTACCGACCCTGCACCGAACCCGTGCATCATGACCATCAAGAGGTCGCGATCGGCCACCAGATCGGCGTAGGCACCGCCCAGGTCGGCCCAGGTCTCGTCGTCCGCTGGGTCCAGAGGCCCCGAAGCGAGCACTGCGTCGAATGCCGTCATGATGCCGTCGATGGAGCGTTGGAAGACCAGCCGAAACAATTCGACTTTGGTTCCGAACATCCGAACCACATACGGCTGCGACACGCCCGCTTCCTTGGCCACCGCATCGGTGCTCGTCCCGGCAAAGCCCCCGCGTGCGAACGCTCGTGTCGCGGCGTCGAGGACGAGTTCTCGACGGTCGGCCGCGTCCATTCGGGTTGCTCGGGGCTTGGGCGTGGGAGTGTCGGACATGTTGACAGGTTATCAGTCGATAACTTACGGTCGCATCATAAGTAATCATTCGATGCTTACAAACTCGAGACGGGACGTTCGCCATGACCGCTACAGCCTCTCCGCCTGCAGTGCACCCCGCCGCTCGGTCTATTCCGGTGTGGCTGGGAATCGTCGCCGCATCCCTGCCCATGTTCATGGCGACCCTCGACAATCTGGTGATGACCAGCGCGCTGCCGGTGGTTCAGCAGGATCTGAATGCGTCGGTCGGACAGCTGCAGTGGTTCCTCAACGCCTACACACTGAGCTTCGCGACATTCATGCTCACTGCAGCAACCTTGGGCGATCGCTGGGGCAGGCGCGCGGTGTTCCTCGGCGGGATAGCGCTGTTCACCGCGGCCTCCGTGGCCAGCGCGCTCGCCACGAGTCCGGCAATGCTCATCGCCGCGCGGGCGATACAGGGCCTCGGTGCCGCGGCGATCATGCCGCTGTCACTGACTCTGCTCGCAGCTGTCGTCCCGATTGCCAAGCGCGCCATGGCAATCGGAATCTGGGGCGGTGTCTCGGGCCTCGGTGTCGCACTCGGGCCTGTCGTCGGTGGTGCGGTCGTCGACGGTATTTCCTGGCAGGCGATCTTCTGGATCAACGTCCCGGTGGCGCTCGTCGCGGTACCGCTGGCGTACATCGCCCTGACCGAGTCGACCGGACGCAGGCAACCTCTCGATCTACTGGGTGTGGTGCTCGCGGGCGGCGGGGTGTTCTTGCTCGTGTGGGCGGTGGTCCACGGCAACGACGACGGATGGGCATCGACCACCGTGCTCGCGAGCTTCGTCGGCTCTGCGGTGCTTCTCCTCGCGTTCGTCTCCCGAGCATGGCGAACCCCGTTCTCGGTACTGCCGTTGACGCTCTTCCGATCACGCAGTTTCACGCTGGCGAACATCATCGGAATCACGTTCTCGCTCGGCATGTTCGGGGCCGTGTTCCTGCTTGCTCAGTACCTGCAGATAGTGATGCACTACAGCCCGTTCGAGGCGGGCCTTCGCACATTGCCCTGGACCGCCGCGCCTATGGTGGTCGCACCCATTGCGGGTCTCGTGGCCGATCGAGTCGGCCTGCGCGGCTTGTTGGTGTCCGGACTGGCGTTGCAGTCGCTGTCACTGGTGTGGATGGCACTGATCCTCGGACCCGACACCGCCTACCTGTCGATGGTGCCCGCGCTGTTGATGGCCGGAGTCGGCATGGGGTTGACCTTCGCGCCCTCGGCGACCGCAGTGTTGCGAGACATGGACGACGACGATCACGCCACGGCGAGCAGTGCGAACTCCACTGTGCGGGAGGTGGGAATTGCGCTCGGAATCGCCGTCCTGACGGCGGTGTTCATCGGAAACGGAGGATCACTCACCCCCGCTGGATACACCGACGCGTTGGCACCCGCTCTACTCGTAGGCGCAGGGGCGGTGGCGATCGGATTGGTTGCGGCACTGTTCATGCCGGGTCGTTCCGCCGGTCCGGCGGACGACGTGGTCACGGCTGACCGGGAAAAGCCGTCGACGACGGTGTGACGCCGAGGATCTGCTGCCATGTGGCCAGTCTGATCGCGGCCTCGGTCAGTGCCTGGACGCCCATCTCGCGAGTGCCGCCGGATCGACTGCGCTCGACGGCCGAGCGCCACGCCACACTCGTGTCGATCTCTGCCTGAACAGCGAGCTGCACAGCCGAGATCGCATCGGTCACCGGAAACGGAGACGCGTATGCCGGATCGGGCAGGGGCGTTGTGACGCTGGCCGCGCGGAGTGCGTCGATGGTCGAGTCTCGACGCGCTCGGTGTGCCGCGGTGCACGCGGCCACCATGTCTGCTCGGGTCGGGTTGGAGAACGCCGCGACGATCCCGTACGCGAAGACGGCTGCGTACTCGGCGACGAGTGCATCGACGAGCCCCTGTTGTTCGGGTCCGAGATCGCTCATGCGAGTACCACCTGAGCGAACACCGTGCACGAGGCACTGATCGACCCGAGAAGGCCGGCGCGATAACCGCTTTCGTCGCGGGCGGCGGTCGCCGCACTGCGTGCCGAGGCGGTCAGCGCATCGCGCACCGCGCCGAGATCGGGTGGCGGCGCGGACTGGGCCGCGCTCGTGGTCGTCGTGGCAGTCGCCGACGAGGTGTCGGTGGTCGCTCCGGTAGCCCGGGCGATCTCGGTCTCGAGTGCATCCGCATGTTCGGTCCGCTGGGCCGCGACCACGCCGAGAGCTCCTGCGTAATCGGGAGCGACCGTTGCCGCCGAAGACGCAGCCGCGGCGTCGGAGCGAGCGGAGCGCAACTGTGCCGTCAGAGAATCGAGTGCGGGACCGGAGATTTCCTCCGCGCCGCAAGCCGTGACGGTCGACGCCGTGGCCGCTGTGAGTACGGCGGCACCGGCGAGCCGGAACAACCCACGTCTGTTCAACGAGAGAGGGGCGGTCGGCGTGGGCACCCCGATATCGTGCCAGACCCTCGACCGTGTCGGACCCTCGAGGCGACACGCGCCGTGCCCGTGTGTCGCCTCGGCCGTGCGTGGTCGCGAGCACCACCTGCGGGGCGGTAGTCTGTTGGTTCACCAAACGCGGTCCGGCGCACCTGTGCCGCATTGCCGACAACTACACACGAGGAGTTCGCGACATGCCTGTTCCGTCCCAGGAAAGGGTTGTCGAACTGCTCGGCGACCTGGTTCGAGATCGGGGCTACGACCTCGAGGACGTGAACGTGGTCGCTGCCGGTAAGCACAGTGCCGTGCGCATCATGGTCGACCGTGAAGACGGCGTCGACCTCGACGCGCTGCCGGAGTTGAGCCGGGTGATCTCCGATGTGTTCGACGGCGTGACCGATTTCGGCGAAGCGCCGTACACCCTCGAGGTCACCACTCCCGGAATCGATCGCCCGTTGACACAACCACGGCATTGGCGTCGCGCGCGTGGTCGCAAGGTGCGGATCGAACTCGCCGACGGCAAGGTCGAGGGCCGCGTCGGACTTCTCGACGGTGACTCGGTTGCCCTCGTGATCAAGGACAAGGGAGTTCTCTCGACACGATCGATCGCGCTGGCCGATGTTGTGAAAGCTGTTGTGCAGGTAGAATTTTCGCGGCCGACCGCAGAAGAGATGGATCTTGCGGGCGGCGTGGTGGGCGGTAGGCCGTCACCCGCGAACACCGACGAAATCGTGAATGTGGAAGCACCGGAAGAAGGGTCGGACAAGTGAATATCGATATTGCAGCTCTGCGCGCCATCGAGGCGGACAAGGGCGTTCCGATCGAGATGGTGATCTCGACGATCCAGACCGCGCTGTTGACCGCCTACCGGCATACCGAGGGGCACCAGTCCAACGCGCGAATCGACGTCGATCGCAAGACCGGTTCCGTCCGGGTGATGGCCAAGGAGTTCGACGCCGAGGGCAATCTGATCTCCGAGTGGGACGACACGCCGGAAGGCTTCGGCCGGATCGCTGCCACCACCGCTCGTCAGGTGATTCTGCAGCGCTTGCGCGATGCGGAGCACGAGCGCTCCTTCGGGGAGTACTCGACCCACGAGGGTGAAATCGTCAACGGCGTCATTCAGCGCGATACGCGCGCCAACGCCAAGGGCACCGTCATCGTCCGGATCGGCAGCGAGGCGAACGGGGCCGACGGCCTGCTTCCGCCCGCCGAGCAGGTTCCGGGGGAGACGTACGAGCACGGTGAGCGCATCAAGTGCTACGTCGTCGGAGTCGCGCGGGGCAACCGCGGCCCGCAGATCACGCTCTCGCGCACACACCCCAATCTGGTGCGCAAGTTGTTCGCGCTCGAGGTGCCCGAGATCGCCGACGGTTCGGTCGACATCGTGGCGGTAGCGCGTGAATCAGGGCACCGCTCGAAGATCGCGGTCGCGTCGACGGTCTCGGGCCTGAACGCCAAGGGTGCATGTATCGGGCCGATGGGGCAGCGCGTGCGGAATGTGATGAGCGAACTGGCCGGCGAGAAGATCGACATCATCGACTTCGACGAGGACCCGGCGACGTTCGTCGGGAATGCACTGTCGCCGTCGAAGGTTGTGTCTGTGACCGTGGTGGACGCAGCCGCTCGCGCGGCGCGAGTGGTGGTCCCGGAGTACCAGTTGTCGCTGGCGATCGGCAAGGAAGGGCAGAACGCTCGACTTGCCGCTCGATTGACCGGTTGGCGTATCGACATCCGCAGTGACGCGGCGGCACCCGAGACGACCAGCGCCTAGGGCCGGAATGCGGAGATCGAGGCAATACAGCGGTAGAGTGGTCGATGGTTCGGTAACGACCTCTCCGCTCGGAGACGTGAACGCGAGAATCCGGTTGTGACAAGCCGGCCGATTCGTACATGTGTCGGGTGCAGGGAGCGAGTGCCGGCCGCCGATCTGTTGAGGATCGTGGTTCGAGAAGCTGGTTCGTACGAATTCGCTCTCGTCCCCGACATCCGGCATTCGATGTCCGGTCGTGGTGCTTGGTTGCACTACAACCGAGAATGCCTGCACAATGCGGAACGTCGCCGAGTCTTCGGCCGCGCGTTTCGGATATCGGGAAATGTGGAATCGTCCGCAGTATCGGACGTGCTCGACGAGCACGAACGGCTGCACGGCGAGCACACGACAAGAGCAACACCCGTCGACAAGAACAGGCAACAGCACTGATGAGCACACCGTGAAGCACCAACGATGAACGTCCATCGGAGATAACCCGAGGTCGTGCGGGCACCAAGCCTCGCTCGGCCTCTCAGTGAGGAGAGCAGTGGCAGGCAAGGCCCGCGTGCACGAGTTGGCAAAAGAACTCGGTGTCACCAGTAAGGAACTACTCGCACGGCTCAAAGAGCAAGGCGAGTTCGTCAAGTCCGCATCATCCACAGTCGAAGCCCCCGTGGCTCGTCGACTTCGTGAATCCTTCCCGTCCGCAAACGCGGACGCGCCGGCGTCCGGTGCAGCAGCACCCAACGGTCGCGCAGCAGCAGATCGTGCGTCGGATTCCGCCGCGAAGCCCGGCGCAGCAAAGCCGAGTGGACCTCGTCCCGGACCCAAGCCGGCATCCCGCCCGGCCGAGCCCGAGGCCCCCGCTGCACAGGCACCCGCAGCGCAAGCTCCGGCAGCGCAGTCGCCCGCAGAGGTAGCTCCCGCTGCCCCTTCGGCACCGGCCGCTGCGCCCACGCCGGCACCGGCTGCGCCCACCCCTCGTCCGGCAGCACCCGCTGCTCCGGTCGAGCAGGCACCTGCCGCGTCGGCCGAGGCAACCGCGTCGGCTCCGGCCGCCCCCAAGCCCGCTGGTCCTGGCCCCAAGCCCGGCCCGAAGGCTCCGCGCGTCGGAAACAACCCGTACTCGTCGGCTCCGGTCGAACGACCGGCCCCGCGACCCGCTCCCGGTGCCGGTGCTCCGCGCCCCGGCGGCGGACGACCGGCTCCCGGACAGGGCGGACCCCGCCCGGCCGCACCGGCAGGCGGCGCTCGTCCGGCTCCCGGACAGGGCGGCCCCCGTCCCGCACCGGGTCAGGCCGGACCTCGGCCCAGCCCGGGCTCCATGCCTCCTCGCCCCAATCCGGGTGCGATGCCGACTCGTTCGGCACGTCCCGGCCCCGCAGCAGGCCGTCCCGGTCGCCCCGGCGGCGCACCGGGTGGACGTCCGGGCGGCGGCGGTGGCGGTGGCTACCGCGGCGGTGGCGCTCCCGGCGCTCCCGGTGGTGCACCGGCAGGCGGCGCTCCCGCAGGTGGCTTCCGTGGCCGTCCCGGCGGCGGTGGCCGTCCCGGTCAGCGTGGCGCAGCAGCAGGTGCGTTCGGTCGGCCCGGCGGAGCAGTGCGCCGCGGTCGCAAGTCGAAGCGGGCGAAACGCGCCGAGTACGAGAGCATGCAGGCTCCCGCAGTCGGCGGCGTCAGGCTGCCCCGCGGCAACGGCGAGACCATTCGTCTCGCCCGCGGAGCATCGCTGTCGGACTTCGCAGACAAGATCGACGCCAACCCCGCTGCACTCGTGCAGGCACTGTTCAACCTCGGTGAGATGGTCACCGCGACGCAGTCGGTCAACGACGAGACGCTGGAGCTTCTCGGCGGCGAGATGAACTACGTCGTGCAGGTCGTCAGTCCCGAGGACGAGGATCGCGAACTGCTCGATTCGTTCGATCTCACCTACGGCGAAGATGCCGGCGGCGAGGAAGATCTCGAGCAGCGTCCCCCGGTGGTCACCGTCATGGGCCACGTCGATCACGGTAAGACTCGACTGCTCGACTCGATTCGTAACACCACGGTGCGCGAAGGCGAGGCCGGCGGCATCACGCAGCACATCGGTGCGTACCAGGTGTTGACCGAGCTCGAAGGCAACGAGCGTCTCGTGACCTTCATCGACACCCCCGGTCACGAGGCCTTCACGGCCATGCGTGCTCGTGGTGCCAAGGCCACCGACCTTGCGATCCTCGTGGTCGCGGCCGACGACGGTGTCATGCCGCAGACGGTCGAAGCCATCAACCACGCCCAGGCGGCCGACGTGCCGATCGTGGTCGCGGTCAACAAGATCGACAAGGAAGGCGCGAACCCGGACAAGATCCGGCAGCAGCTGACCGAATACGGTCTGGTCGCCGAGGAATACGGCGGCGAGACGATGTTCGTCGACATCTCCGCCAAGCAGGGCACCAACATCGATGCCCTCCTCGAAGCGGTGCTGCTGACGGCCGATGCGTCACTCGATCTGCGTGCCAACCCGGACATGGATGCCCAGGGTGTCGCCATCGAGGCACACCTCGACCGCGGTCGCGGTCCGGTGGCCACCGTGCTCATCGCCCGCGGAACGCTGCGCGTCGGTGACTCGATCGTCGCCGGCGACGCCTACGGCCGCGTGCGTCGTATGGTCGACGAGCACGGCGAGGACGTCACCGAAGCGATGCCGTCCCGGCCCGTTCAGGTCATCGGCTTCACGTCGGTGCCCGGTGCAGGCGACAACCTTCTGGTCGTCGACGAGGACCGGATCGCCCGTCAGATCGCCGATCGCCGTAATGCCCGTAAGCGCAATGCTCTGGCGGCCAAGAGTCGCAAGCGCATCAGCCTCGACGATCTCGATGCAGCTCTGAAGGAGACTTCGCAGCTCAACCTGATCCTCAAGGGTGACAACTCGGGAACCGTCGAGGCGCTCGAAGAGGCCTTGCTCGGTATTCAGATCGACGACGAAGTCGAGTTGCGCGTCATCGACCGCGGTGTCGGTGGCGTCACGGAAACCAACGTCAACCTGGCGTCGGCATCCAACGCGATCATCATCGGCTTCAACGTGCGGGCCGAGGGCAAGGCAACCGAACTCGCCAACCGCGAGGGCGTCGACATTCGGTACTACTCGGTGATCTACCAGGCCATCGACGAGATCGAGAAGGCCCTCAAGGGCATGCTCAAGCCGATCTACGAAGAGGTCGCTCTGGGCCAGGCCGAGATCCGCGCGCTGTTCCGTTCCTCGAAGGTCGGAAACATCGCCGGTTGCCTCGTCACCTCCGGTACGATCCGTCGCAACGCCAAGGCGCGCCTGCTCCGTGACAATGCGGTCGTGGCCGAGACCGTGACGATCTCCTCGCTTCGCCGCGAGAAGGACGACGCAGTCGAGGTTCGTGAGGGATACGAGTGTGGTTTGACGGTGACGTACTCCGACATCAAGGTGGGCGATGTCATCGAGGCGTACGAGCTCCGTGAAAAGCCGCGCGACTAGAACAGGTCCGGAGCTGAACAGCTCCGTTCCCGGTCGCGTCGGCTCGGTGGTGAAGCCAGGGGAGTGACACTGCACTCCGGGGACGAGCCGGTGGTGGTACGACATATGTACCGCCACCGGCTTTGTCGTCGGAGCTGATCGAAGGGGCGACGTCAGCGTGTATCTGGGTGCTTTGGAGTTGGACGTGTTGTTGGGGCACGTGCGTTCGCTCGCCGAGAAACGGTCGATGGTGGAACCGGTTCTCGGCGATCTGCAGAGGCTGGGAGTGTCTGCCGCCGAAACCGGTGAGCGAGAACGTATTCGGCGTTCGATGTTGGGCGTGGCAGCGGCGGGCACGAACGTCGACCTGTTGCACGACAAGCTCGACGAGTGCGAGCGGCACGTCGCCGAGCGTCAGGATCTGGAACTGTTGGCAGTACGCCGAAGAATTTTCGGCCCCGAGGATTAGATCGGGGAGTTCGTCGAACGTGTTCGGCGAATGTTGGAGCGTAATCGCCGAGACGTCGCACTGCAGTGACGTCCGGCCATGAAAGAGGAGTGTGATTGTCGTGGTGGATCAGGCCAGGGCTCGTAAGTTGTCCAAGCGAATCGCCGCTATCGTTGCGACGGCGATCGACCACGAGATCAAAGATCCACGGTTGGCGTTCGTGACCATCACCGACACGAAGGTGACGGCAGACCTGCACGACGCCACGGTGTACTACACGGTGATGGGCGAGGATCTCGATACCCCGCCCGATCTGCAGGGAGCTGCGGCGGGTCTGGAGAAGGCCAAGGGCGTTCTCCGCTCGAAGGTCGGAGCCGGTACCGGTGTGCGGTTCACTCCGACGCTGACGTTCGTGACGGATACCGTCCCCGACACCGCCCGGCACATGGAAGAGCTGCTCGAACGCGCTCGCGCAGCCGACGAGGAGCTGGCTCGCGCCCGGGCGAACGCGAAGCCTGCCGGAGACCCGGACCCGTACAAGGCTCCCCGCGAGGAGTCCCCCGCGGATCGCGGCGATGCAGAAGCCGTCGAGCCAGCCGAAGCCGACTGAGATGTCCGATGGTTCTGGTTCGGAGTTCGAGCTGGACGAGGATCTGGCGCGTGCGATCGAGATGCTCGAGCGCGCTTCCTCGGTGACCGTGCTCTGCCATGTCCAGCCGGATGCCGACACGATCGGCAGCGGATTGGCAATCGGTTCGGTACTCGAACGTCGCGGCGCGCAGGTGCAGGTGGCGTTCGCCGCGCCTGCGTTTCTGCCTCAATCGATGGAAGAGCTACCGAACCGGCATCTGCTGGTGGAGCCGGAGAAGGTGGCCGAATCGGTCGATCTGGTGGTCACCGTGGACGCCGGGAGCCGAGGTCGACTCGGTTCGCTCGGCGAGCGGCTCGACTCCGCGTCAGAGTCCCTGGTCATCGACCATCACCGGAGCAACACGCGGTTCGGAACACTGAACGTCGTCCACGCGTCCGCCGAGTCCACCACGGCCGTGATCGTCCGCCTGCTGGATCGGTGGGGTGTCGACATCGATGCGGACCTGGCGCATCTGTTGTTCGCGGGTCTGGTCACCGATACCGGGTCGTTCCGGTGGGTGCGGCCGGGTTCGCATCTGCTCGCGGAGAGATTGCTCGCGACCGGCATCGACGGTGCACGTATCGCCCGTCGCCTCCTCGATACGCACCCCTTCGACTGGCTGCCGATGCTCGGGGCGGTACTGGGTTCGGCCGAGTTGCTGCCCGACGCGGCGGGCGGACGGGGGCTCGTGTACGCCGTCATCCGGAGCGAGGATTCGGCCGGTCTGAGGTCGGAGGAGATCGAGAGTGTCATCGACATCGTGCGGACCACCTCCGAGGCGGAGGTGGCTGCGGTGTTGAAGCAGCAGGATTTCGGGTCGGTCTGGGTGGTGTCGCTCAGATCCAAGACGCAGGTGGACGTATCTGCAGTGGCGACCGGGCTCGGCGGCGGTGGACATCACAACGCCGCGGGCTACACCGCGACCGGTGAGCTCCCCGACGTGATCGATGCGCTCCGTGAGGCCTTGTCGGCGTCGTGAGTTCCACCCCTGTCACGGCTCGCAGAATTCTCGGGCTGTCGCTTCCATCGCTCGGAGTTCTGGCCGCCGAACCCCTCTACCTCCTGTTCGACGCGGCGGTCGTCGGCCGGCTCGGCGCGTTGGCTCTGGCCGGCCTGGCGATCGGGGGGCTCGTCCTCGCTCAGGTCAGCACGCAGCTGACCTTCCTGTCCTACGGAACCACTGCGCGTGCGGCGCGCATGCACGGTGCTGGTCGTGAGCGCGACGCCGTCGAGGAAGGGGTGCAGGCGACGTGGCTGGCGGTGGCGATCGGTCTCGCGATCGTCCTCGTGGTCCAGTTGTTCGCCGCCCCCGTCGTGTCGCTACTGGCCGGTGGCGGTGACATTGCCGCGGAGGCACTGCTGTGGCTGCGCGTGGCGCTGGTGGGGGTGCCGTTCATTCTGATATCGCTGGCCGGGAACGGCTGGATGCGCGGCGTGCAGAACACGACGACACCATTGCGGTTCGTCGTGCTCGGTTTCGGCGTGTCGGCGGTGCTGTGTCCACTCCTCGTCCACGGCCTGCTCGGATTTCCCCGGCTCGAATTGGTGGGCTCGGCCGTTGCGAACGTCATCGGCCAAGGTGTCGCAGGCGCTCTGTTCGTCGGTGCCCTCGGGCGGTCGGGTGCGCCGTTGCGCCCGCGCTGGTCGGTCATGCGGGCGCAGCTGGTACTCGGCCGCGATCTGATCGTGCGCAGTCTCGCGTTCCAGGCGTGCTTCCTGTCTGCCGCAGCGGTCGCGTCGAGGTTCGGTGCCGCGTCGGTGGCGGCAAATCAGGTGGTGCTGCATCTGTGGAACCTGGTGTCGTTGATGCTCGACTCGTTGGCCATCGCCGCGCAGACACTCGTGGGAGCGGCTCTGGGCGCGGGCAGGACCGAGGACGCGCGTGCGCTCGCTCGCCGGTTGACGGCATGGTCGACGGTCTTCGCGGTGGTCCTGGCGGCGGTGTTCGCCGCCGGGCAGCCGGTCGTCCCGGGATTGTTCACCACCGACGCCTCGGTGATCGATCAGATGCAGGCGATCTGGTGGATCTTCGTGGCGATCATTCCGGTCGCCGGTGTGGTGTTCGCGTTGGACGGGGTGCTGTTGGGCAGCGGCGATGCCGCGTTCTTGCGTAACGCCACGATGGCGTGTGCGATCGTCGGGTTCCTGCCGTTCATTTGGTCTGCCCTGGTGTTCGACTGGGGTGTCGTGGGCATCTGGCTGGGTCTGGGTGTGTTCGTCTGCCTGCGCATGGTCGCGGTCGCCGGTCGAGTGCTATCGGGTAAATGGCTCGTGACCGGTAGCGATCGGCAACTGCGAGACTGATCGCGTTCGCATGCATCACCGCCGTGACACCAGGGCCGGATGCAGCACCACCTCGCGGCTCTTGACGACGAAGAACACCCGTCGGCCGGGTTCGAGGCCCAGCTCCGATACTGCGGCGGCGGTGATGTCAGCCGCGATACCCGGTGTGCCGTCGGGGTGCGGACGAGCTCGGACGCGGATGCCCGAGCCCTGCACTTCCATCTCCTCGATGACTACTTCGAAGACGTTGCGCGGGCTGGCGTGCGGCGCGGTGAGGTGTACCGAAACCGCAGCGGGGGAGAAGACTGCGACCACCGGCGTCCCCGAACCGTGTTGCCCCGAGCCGTGCACGACGGTGTCCCACGGCGTGCGCAGCGCGGTGGTGTCGCCGACGGTGAGTGCGTGGCCCGAGATCAGATTGACCCCGGCCATGCGAGCACCGAACTCGCTTCGCGGGGCGGTCAGAACGTCGGCGACCGACCCGCGTTCGACGACGCGTCCACCGTCGACGACGGCGACGGTGTCTGCGAGTGCGACGACGTCGAGCAGATCGTGGGTGACTATCAGTGCCGTACGACCGTTCTCTCGGAGTACGGTGCGCAGCAGTCTTCGGATGGCCGGGGCCGTGTCGACGTCGAGCGCGGCGAGCGGTTCGTCGAGCAGGAGGAGTCGGGGATCGGCGGCGAGTGCGCGGGCGATGGCAACCCGCTGAGCTTGGCCCCCGGACAGCTGTGCCGGGCGGCGCTCGGCCAGGTGAGAGGCTCCGACTGCGTCGAGCCACCGATCGGCCACTGCCCTGGCCGTCCTCCGGTCGGCGCCGGAACTACGTGGTGCGAATGCGACGTTCGTCCGTGCGGCCATGTGAGGAAACAGCAGTGTCTCCTGTGCCAGAGTCGCGATGCCGCGGGCGTGCACCGGAACGGCCGTCCCTGCGGTCGTGTCGGTCAGAACGTCCTCGCCCAGGCGGATGATGCCGTCGTCGGGTGGCACCAGGCCCGCGACGAGCTGCAGCAGTGTGGATTTACCTGCGCCGTTCGGTCCCAGGATCGCCGTTGTTTCACCCTCGGCGACATCCAGCTCGAGATCGACGCCCCGGTCCGCGACGGTGGCGCGCAGGTGTAGCGAACTCATGGTGTTCCCGTCGTTCGAGTACCGCGAGCGGCCAGGACCACCACTGCCGCGACGACGACGAGGACGAGCGACAGGGCTATCGCCGCGTCGGGGTCGGACTCGCGTTGCAGATAGATTTCGAGGGGCAGGGTTCTGGTCACTCCCTCGAGAGAACCGGCGAACGTCAGGGTCGCGCCGAACTCTCCCAGTGCGCGCGCGAACGCGAGAACGATTCCGGACGTCAACCCGGGCAGGATCAAGGGGAGGGTGACGCGGCGCAGGACCGTCGTAGGGGGAGCGCCCAAGGTTGCGGCCACCACGTCGTATCGGTCACCGGCAGTGCGCAGCGCGCCCTCGACGCTGACCACCAGGAAGGGCAACGACACGAAGGCCTGGGCGAGCACCACGGCCGTCGAGGTGAACGCGATCCGGATTCCGAAGGCATCGAGATGTTCGCCCAGTAGCCCCTGGCGACCGAACGTGTAGAGCAAGGCGATACCGCCGACCACCGGGGGGAGCACCAGTGGGAGGACGACGAGGGAACGCAGCGTCGACAGACCGCGAAACGAACTGCGGGCGAGGACCGTTGCCATCGGCACACCCAGGAGCACACACAACACCGTGCTCGCCGAGGCCGTCTTCAGACTCAACAGCAGTGCGGCTACTGCGGACTCGGACGTGATGAGCCCGAAGAAGTTCGTCCAGTCGATTCGGGTGAACATCGCGGCCAACGGCGCGACGACGAGAAGCGCTCCGGCAGCGGCAGGGACGAATATCCATCCGGGTACGCCGACGGTCGGACCTGTGCCCGCGGCGTGCCCGGTCACGGTGCCGCGAAACCGGCCTGCGTCAGCACTTCACGGCCGATCGGTCCGGCGACGAAGTCGGTGAAGGCGCGGGCCGTGTCCACGTTGTCGGATCCGCTCAATGCTGCGATCGGATAGGTGTTGACCGCCCCGCTCGATTCCGGGAAAGGCACGGCGGTGACGGCGTCTGCGGCCCCCGTTGCATCGGTGACATACACCAGTCCGGCGTCGGCCTGACCGGAGGTGACCTTGCCCAGAACGTCGGTGACGGACGACTCCTCGCTGACTGCCGGGATGTCGGTTCCAGTGGCGTTCTCGACGGCTGCCGTGGCCGCGCCGCACGGCACCTGCGGCGCGCAGATCACCGTCAGCACATCGGGTTTCGCCAGATCGGCGAACGACCGGACGGCCTTGGGGTTACCCGGGGCAGTGACGATGGTGAGGGTGTTGGAGGCGAAATCGACCGGGTCGCCGGCGACGAGGCCGGCATCGACGATCGTGCTCATGTTCTTGGTATCGGCAGAGGCGAACACGTCGGCAGGTGCACCGTTGACCAGTTGCGCGGCCAGATCGGAGGAGCCCGCAAAGCTGAAATCGACGGTAGTGCCGGGATGTTCCTGCTCGAAGCGGGTGCCGAGGGCGGTGAACGTCGAGCGCAGTGATGCCGCCGCGAACACGGTCAGCGTGCTCGAACCCCCGTCCTGCGGAGCGTCCTCGGCAGCGGGGTCGGCCGCGCACCCTGCAAGCATCAGGGCGACCGCGACCAGAGCACCGTGAACCGCTCGAATGTTCTTCACTGACATCGTCCTTCGGTTCTAGGGAGTTTCGACAATGACGGTCGTGGCCTTGACGACCGCGACGGTGATGGAGCCCGGTTCGAGCCCCAATTCCTGGACCGATCGGGTGCTCATCAGGGACACGATGGTGAACGGCCCACACTGCATGCGGACCTCGCTCATGACCGCGTCGGAGACCACGTCGGTGACCAGCCCCACGAGTCGGTTCCGGGCAGAGCTACCGCCCGATGCCACCTCGGGCGGGGGAGCGGCGTGCTCGCGGGCGTACTGCGCGAGAGCGCGCGCGTCGACGACCTTGCGGCCCGTCTCGTCGTCGCGGGAGGGCAGGGTCCCGCTGTCCATCCACCGGCGGACGGTGTCGTCGCTGACTCCGAGCAGTGCGGCGGCGTCGCGTACCCGTATCGGCGGTGCCGTCATCGCACGATGCCGTTTCCTGCACCTATCCGCAAAAGCGTCATGGATGGCACCATATACCCGAATCTGCGGTCGTTGGTGCGTGGACCCTCCTTTCGGAGCCGTCCGACGAACCGCAGCGGTTCACCCCGCGTGCACCGCTGCGGAATCTCCGGGGAGTATTGGAGGTTGGTACGTTCTCGGGCGGTTGTGGCGATTCGACGTCGGCGGCCGAGTGCATCGGAAGGGATCATCAGTGGCAGCCAAGTTATGGGCAGTGAGCGACATTCATGTCGGACATCGAGGCAATCGACCTGTCACCGAGGACATTCATCCCGAGTCACCCGAGGATTGGCTGATCGTCGCCGGAGACGTCTCGGAGAAGACCGACGACATCAAATGGGCGCTCGAGCTGCTGCGCAGCCGCTTCGCGAAAGTGATCTGGGTTCCGGGCAATCACGAGTTGTGGACGACGGTGAAGGACCCCGTTCAGATCCACGGAGCGGCTCGGTACGAGTACCTGGTCAATCTCTGCCGCGAGATCGACGTCGTCACTCCCGAGGATCCCTACCTGCTCTGGGAAGGCGAAGGTGGACCCGCGACGATAGTGCCGATGTTCCTGCTCTACGACTACACGTTTCTCCCGCAGGGTGCGCGGGACAAGGAGCACGGGCTGGCGATCGCGCGCGAGAAGAACGTCGTCGCCACCGACGAGTTCCTGCTGTCCTCTCAGCCGTATGCGACGCGCGATGCCTGGTGCCATGCCCGTATCGACGCCACCCGCGAGCGCCTCGACGCGCTGGACACCACGGTTCCCACCGTGCTGATCAACCACTTTCCGATGGTGCGTCAGCCGACCGAGGTGTTGTTCTACCCGGAGTTCGCCCTGTGGTGCGGGTCGACGCTGACGGCCGACTGGCACACCAGGTACAACGCGATCTGCTCGGTGTACGGTCACCTGCACATCCCGCGGACCACCTACTACGACGGCGTCCGCTTCGAGGAGGTCTCGGTGGGTTACCCGCGCGAATGGCAGCGCCGTGGACTGCCGAACAACGTTCTGCGCCAAATTCTTCCGGTTCCCGAGTATCCGCCGGGCACGTTGAACAAATGGGGCGGGCACTTCACCGTGACGCCCGAGATGGAGGCAGAGGTCGAGAAGATGAGGGCAGGCCAGTGATCGAATCGATTCTCCCCAACGGGGTCGTCTCGGCCGAATTGTTCACCGATCCACCGGGTTTGATGCCGCACCCACTCGAAGCGCCGTTGGTCGCCAAGGCGGTGGACAAGCGCAAGCGTGAGTTCACCTCGGCTCGACACTGCGCGCGTGTGGCGATGCAGAAGCTCGGTGTGGAGCCCGCGCCGATCATGCGCGGCACCTCCGGCGCACCGCAGTGGCCGAAGGGAGTGGTGGGATCGTTGACGCATTGCGACGGCTACCGCGGTGCCGTTCTGGGCTACGCCATGCAGGTTCGCTCGGTGGGAATCGATGCCGAGCCACACGGACCTCTTCCCGACGGTGTGCTCGACGCGGTCAGCCTCGAAGCCGAGCGCGAGTGGCTCTCGACCGCGGGCCGAGAAGACGTCCACTGGGATCGAGTGTTGTTCTGCGCCAAGGAGGCGACGTACAAGGCCTGGGAGCCGCTGACCGGTCGCTGGCTGGGGTTCGAGGACGCGCACATCACGTTCGAGCGCACCGGCACCGGTGACGACATCTCGGGAACGTTTCGATCCGAACTGCTGGTCCCCGGCGACACCGTGTCCGGACCTCCGCTGACGGCTTTCGACGGTCGATGGATGGTGTCCGACGGTTTGGTGATGACGGCGATCTCGGTGATGTGACGACCGGCTCGTCGCGCCTGGCACAATGCACTCTCGTGAGTGCTCGCGGAAAGATCTCGTCCGGTCTCGTCGGTGCCGGTGTGTTGGTGGTCGACAAGGGGCCGGGCGTCACCAGTCACGATGTCGTCGCGTCGTGCCGAAAGTTGTTGCAGACCAGAAAGGTCGGTCATGCGGGGACGTTGGACCCCATGGCGACCGGGGTGCTGGTTCTGGGCGTCGAGCGCGCGACCAAGATGCTCGGACTGCTGACGCTGACGACCAAGTCGTACACCGCCACCGTGCGACTGGGGCGCAGTACGACGACCGATGACGCCGAGGGTGAGGTGCTCGCCGACGTCCCGGCCACGAATGTCTCGGATTCGGACATCGCGGCCGGGGTTGCCGCACTCACCGGTGACATCGAGCAGGTTCCGGCCAGTGTCAGTGCCATCAAGGTCGACGGTCAGCGGGCACACAAGCTCTCGCGCGCCGGTGAGGAGTTCACCCTCGCCGCTCGCAAGGTCACTGTCACTCGCTTCGACGTGACGGCTCGCCGCGACGTCGTCGATTCCGATGGCCGGTTCGTCGACCTCGATGTCGAGGTGGACTGCACGTCGGGGACGTACGTGCGCGCGCTCGCACGGGATCTCGGCGCAGCACTGGGCGTCGGCGGTCACCTGACGGTTCTGCGCAGAACCAGGGTCGGGCCGTTCACGCTCGACCACGCCGTGACGCTCGAGGAATTGGCCGAGAATCCCGCTGTGGGCCTCGATATAGACGAGGCCGCGCGCACCGCATTTCCGCACCGACAGATCGATGCCGCCGAAGCGGAGTCGCTCAGCCAGGGACGCTGGCTCGATCCCGTCGGAATCGAGGGGGTCTACGCGGCTGTCGATCCCACCGGGCACACCATCGCGTTGCTGCAGGAAAAGGGCAAGCGGGCGAGCTCGGTGATGGTGGTGCGGCCGGCAACACTGCGCGGGTACTGATTTCCCGTTCGAGTCGGCCCTGCGACCGAGGGGACTGCACCGCTCAGGTGGCCGGAACCATCCAGATCGCTTCGGCGGCGCGGTGACCGAGATCGATGGACTCCGTGCTGCCGCGTCGGGCGAGTTCGATCGCCACCGTGCCGGCATAGTCGCGTCGTTCGACCACGGTGATCGGTAGATCGAGCTCGATGCCGACCGAATCGAAGTACCGGAGCATTGCGGGGTCCGAATCGGAGATACGAGCCACTCGTCCCGACTGACCGTCGAGGTACTCGCTCAGTCTGGTTGCGGACGGCGTGTCGATGGATCCGTTGGCCGACGGAATCGGGTCCCCGTGTGGATCTCGTTCGGGGTGGCCGAGTTTGGCGTCTATCCGATCCATCATCAGATCGGATACCGCATGTTCGAGGATTTCTGCCTCGTCGTGGACCTCGTCCCAGCCGTACCCGAGTTCGCGAACGAGGTAGGTCTCGATGAGGCGATGTCGACGGACCATGCCGATGGCCGCCAGTCGGCCCTTCTCGGTGAGTGAGATGGCACCGTACCGGGCGTGGTCCACCATGCCCTGATCGGCGAGTTTGCGAATCGCCTCGGACACCGTGGAAGCGGACACGCCGATTCGTTCGGAGAGCATCTTGGTGCTGACGGAGTCTTCACTCCATTCGCTGGCCGTCCAGATGACCTTGAGGTAGTCCTGCGCAACTGCGGACAGCTGGACGCCCTCGTCGGCCGGAGCTGGATCGTCTTTTCGTTGCGCCACGTCGCCGAGCTTAGGCAATCCAATGGAAAAAGACATCTCACCCGGCCGGAGTCACCGTCACCTGTCCTCGGCGGCGCAGAGCGCGCGTGACGATGCCCTGCGCCGGGCTGAACAGGTACGCCAGCACGAACACCAGGCCTTGAGCCAGCACCACACTGCCACCCGAGGAGACGTCGAGATAGAAACTGGCGTAGATACCGACCAGGGCGCAGCCCACCGAGATGGCGGGGGCAATCATCAGCATGCGGCCGAAGCTGTGGGTGAGTAGGTATGCGGTTGCGCCGGGTGTGATCAGCATGGCGACGACCAGGATGACGCCGACGGCCTGTAGCGCCACGACGGTCGTCAGCGCGAGCAGCGTCAACATCGCGGCCGAGATCACGCTCGGATTGATACCGACCGCGCGAGCCTGCGTGCGGTCGAAGGCGAACAGAGTGAAATCGCGACGCTTGATCACCATCACGGCCAACGCCAGCCCGCCGAGCACGAACACCTGGATCATGTCCGACTGCGACACCCCGAGCAGGTTTCCGAACAAGATGTGGTTGAGGTCGATCTGGCTCGGAAACTTGGAGATCAGGACGACGCCGAGGGCGAACAACGTGGTGAACACGACGCCGATCGCGGCGTCCTCCTTGACGATGGTGGTGTTGCGAACCACCCCGATGGCACCGACCGCGATGAGTGCGAACAGCAGCGCGCCGATGGCGAACGGCGCACCCAGCAGATAGGACAGGGCGACGCCGGGGAGTACCGCGTGCGATACGGCGTCTCCCATCAGTGACCAGCCGATGAGTACGAGCCAGCAGCTCAACACTGCGCAGACGATCGAGGCGGTGACGGTCACCAACAGCGCACGCTGCATGAAGGTGTATTCGAGAGGATTGACGACGAAGTCGATCAGGTACACGGTTCAGCTCGCTTCCGAAGTAGGAGAGCTCGCGCCCAGTTCGTCGATCTTCGACGGGTCCATGCCGAAGGCCAGTGCCAGGTTCTCCGGGCGCAACACCTCGGCTGGACTGCCGTGCATCAGGACCCGCTGCTGCAGCAGGATTGCCTCGTCGCACAGTTCCGGAAGGGCGTGCAGATCGTGGGTGGACACCAGGACGGACGCACCCTGAGCGGCCAGTTCTCGGAGGAGTCGCGTGATCGTCGCCTCGGTCTTCTTGTCCACTCCTGCGAACGGCTCGTCGAGGAGCAGCAAGGACGCTTCCTGAGCGATGGCGCGGGCCACGAATGCCCGTTTGCGCTGTCCGCCGGAGAGTTGCCCGATCTGTCGATCGGCGAGCTCGGTGAGATCGACTCGTCTCAGGGCCGCGTCCACCGCAGCTCTGTCTGCCGCACGAGGGGTTCGGAGAAAGTTCTGTTTGCCGTAACGACCCATCATCACCACGTCCCGGACGCTGATGGGGAAGGTCCAATCGACCGATTCGGCCTGGGGCACGTAGCTGACCGTCCCGGCTTTGCGGGCCCGGGCGGGGTCGCCGCCGAAGACCGTGATCGAACCGGCATCGGTCTTGACGACGCCCATGATGGCCTTGAACAGCGTCGACTTACCCGATCCGTTCATTCCGACCAGGCCGCAGACGCGTCCGGGTGCGAGGGTCAGGCTCGCGCCGACCAGCGCCACGACGTCTCGGTACCGAACGTCGACGGCGTCGACGGTCAGCGCGGCACCGTCCCGGTTCGCACCCGAGATGTGCCGGGTCATCGCGTGCCCACCAACGCGTCGGCGATCAGCCGCGCGTCGTAACGCAGCAGATCGAGGTAGGTGGGCACGGGTCCGTCGGCGGCGCTGAGGGAGTCGACGTACAGCTTTCCGCCGAAGCGGGCACCGGTGTCCTCGGCGACCTGGAGCTGAGCCTTGTCCGAGACGGTCGACTCGCAGAAGACGGCAGGCACGTCGTTGTCACGTACGAAATCGATGGTGCGGACCACTTGTTTGGGTGTCCCTTCCTGTTCGGCATTGACCGGCCACAGATACGCCTCCTGCAGGTCGAAGTCGCGGGCCAGATAGCCGAACGCGCCCTCACACGTCACCAGAGCACGTTGCTGCGCCGGAAGTTGGGCCAGATCGGATTCCAGTTCGTCGCCGACCGACCGCAGCTCGGTGATGTACGCGGCGGCGTTGGCGCGGTATTCCTCGGCATGGACAGCGTCGAGCGCCACGAACGCGTCGGCGATGTTGGTGATGTAGGTCTCCGCCACGACCGGCGACATCCATGCGTGTGGATTGGCCTTGCCCGCATACGCGTCGTCGCGGATGTAGACGGGTTCCACGTGTGCGCTGACGACCGCGTGCGGTGCGGGCACCCGCTCGACGAACTTCTCGAACCACGCCTCGAGTCCCAGACCGTTGTCCAGGATCAGATCGGCGCTTTCGGCAGTGCGTAGGTCGCCGGGTGTGGGCTCGTACCCGTGAATCTCGGCTCCGGCCTTGGTGATCGACTCCACACGGAGATGGTCGCCTGCAACGTTCGCGGCCATGTCGGCCAGCACCGTGAACGTCGTCAGCACCAACGGTCTGCCGTCGTCCATCGACGTCGGCTCCTCGTCGCCGACCGCGCGAGCGCATCCGATCGACGTCGCTACCAGCAGTCCCGCCACGGCCCAGCTCGCAACGATTCGACTCACGCGAACTCCGCGGGATCGAAGAAATAAGTTAGGCACCCCGAAATATTTACCGTGGGGACACCCTTTTGTCCATACCTGCCGCACGCGACACGCCTGTCCGAGGATGACCGAGCGGCCGTCGGGCCGTAGGCTTCGCGGTGTGCAGAGATGGCGAGGTCTCGACGATGTACCTGCCGACTGGGGCCGATGTGTGCTCACGATCGGTGTGTTCGACGGCGTTCACCGCGGACATGCGCAGTTGATCGGTAGAGCAGTGGCCGCAGCTCGGGAACGCGGCGTACCCAGCGTGCTCATGACCTTCGATCCCCACCCGATGGAAGTGGTCCGTCCGGGTAGTCACCCCGCGCAGTTGACGACGTTGACCCGGCGTGCCGAACTGGCCGAGGAACTGGGTATCGATGTGTTCTGTGTCATGCCGTTCACGCCCGAGTTGATGAAACTCACCCCTGAGCGATACGTGCACGAGATCCTCATCGAACGCCTGCACGTTGCAGAAGTGGTCGTCGGAGAGAACTTCACCTACGGGAAGAAGGCGCTCGGGACGGTCCCCATGCTGCGCAAGATCGGCGAACGGTCCGGCTTCGCGGTCGACGGAGTCAACCTGTTGGCCGAGCATGCCGTCACGTTCTCGTCCACCTACATCAGGTCGTGCGTGGACGCCGGGGACGTCGCGGCAGCAGCCGCAGCGCTCGGCCGCCCGCATCGCGTCGAGGGTGTCGTCGTGCACGGCGACGGACGCGGCCGTCAAATGGGCTATCCCACAGCCAATGTCGCTCCGCCGATGTACTCGGCCATACCGGCGGACGGGGTCTACGCGGCCTGGTTCACCGTGCTCGGTCCGGGTCCGATCATGGGGACGGTCACTCCGGGGGAGCGGCACCCGGCGGCGGTGTCGGTGGGCACGAATCCGACGTTCTCGGGACGCACCAGGACCGTCGAGGCGTTCGTGCTCGACGGCGAGGGAGACCTATACGGGCAGCACGTGGCAGTCGACTTCGTCGAGCGACTGCGCGGAATGGAGAAGTTCGATTCCATGGAAGCTCTCGTGGAGGAGATGGGCCGGGACGCCGACCGGGCCCGCTCGATCCTGGCCGCCAGCGCAGCCTGATAGGCTGACTCCTCGGTGTTCGCTGCGGTCCGCGGCGGCTGCACCGGCTTCGATACCGCCCGGATGATCATGCATCGTCCACGGCGGGGCCCGTTGCTTCCTTTCACGCGGACGTCATTGATCAGGAGTAGTACCAGTGGCATTGACCACCGAACAGAAGAAGGCCGTTCTCGGCGAGTACGGCTTGCACCCCACCGACACGGGTTCGCCCGAGGCGCAGGTTGCAATGCTCACCAAGCGCATCGTCGACTTGACCGAGCACCTCAAGATGCACAAGCACGATCACCACTCCCGCCGCGGCCTGTTGCTGCTGGTCGGACGTCGTCGTCGTCTGCTCAAGTACATCGCGAAGGTAGACGTCACTCGCTACCGTTCGCTCATCGAGCGTCTGGGTCTGCGTCGATAATTTCGATCGACGCGAGGATGTTGCCGATGCATGGTTCGACGCGCCGGTGTACACCCGACTCGCAGCAATAGTGCAGTAGCCAACGAGGCAGTGCTTAGACTGTTCCTCGTTGGCTTTCTGTGTTTGTACCGCAGCATCAGGATAGTCAGCACGACCAGCGGATACACGGTATCCGCACACCGCCGTGTATGCCTGTCACGCCGTGGTGTCGGTCTTCGGTAGTGGCTTTTCGGATACGAGATCCGGAGGGCTTCGATCGATGGCCGCCTCCGCGCAGCCGCGTCCCGAGACGAACTCTCGGAGATGGACGGCACAGGTATGCCGCCACAGCCAGGAGGGCTGGTGGTGTGTCCACGCGGGCACGGCAAAGACGAGAGGACGAGAACAGAACACATGTCGGACACCACAACATTGGACGCCGAAGAAGGCGTCTACGAAGCAACAGCGATCATCGACAACGGCTCTTTCGGTAAGCGGAGCATCCGCTTCGAGACGGGTCGCCTCGCACAGCAGGCCGCAGGCGCAGTCGCCGCGTACCTCGACGAGGACACCATGCTGCTGTCGGCAACGACGGCGGGCAAGCACCCCCGTGAGGGATTCGATTTCTTCCCGCTGACGGTCGACGTCGAAGAGCGCATGTACGCCGCGGGCCGTATCCCCGGATCGTTCTTCCGCCGCGAGGGCCGTCCGTCCACCGACGCGATCCTCACCTGCCGCCTGATCGACCGGCCGCTGCGTCCGACGTTCGTCGACGGACTGCGCAACGAGATCCAGGTCGTCATCACGGTCATGAGCCTCAACCCCGCCGATCTGTACGACGTCGTCGCGATCAACGCCGCGTCGGCATCGACCCAGATCGCCGGTCTGCCGTTCTCCGGTCCGATCGGCGGCGTTCGCGTCGCGCTGATCGACAAGCAGTGGGTTGCGTTCCCGACCAACGAGCAGCTCGAGAAGGCCGTGTTCAACATGGTCGTCGCCGGCCGCATCGTCTCCGGCTCCGGTGCCGACGCCGACGTTGCGATCATGATGGTCGAGGCCGAGGCCACCGAGAACGTCATCGAGCTCATCGAGGGCGGCGCTACCGCACCCAATGAGGCGGTTGTCGCCGAGGGCCTCGAGGCCTCGAAGCCCTTCATCGCAGCCCTGTGCACCGCGCAGCAGGAGCTCGCGTCCAAGGCCGCCAAGCCGACCGGCGACTACCCGGTCTTCCCGGCGTACCAGAGCGACGTCTTCGAAGCCGTCGAGAACGCGGCGAAGATCCCGCTCAACGAGGCACTGACCATTGCCGGCAAGGCCGAGCGCGAGAACAAGCTCGACGAGGTCAAGGCTCAGGTCCTCACCTCGGTCGGAGACAGCTTCGCCGGCCGCGAGAAGGAGATCGGTGCCGCGTTCCGCGCACTGACCAAGAAGTCGGTTCGCCAGCGCATCCTCACCGATCACTTCCGCATCGACGGCCGCGGCATCACCGACATCCGGTCGTTGTCCGCCGAGGTCGCGATCATCCCGCGTACCCACGGATCGGCTCTGTTCGAGCGCGGCGAGACCCAGATCCTGGGCGTCACCACCCTCGACATGGTCAAGATGGCGCAGCAGGTCGACTCGCTCGGGCCCGAGACGTCCAAGCGCTACATGCACCATTACAACTTCCCGCCGTACTCCACCGGTGAGACGGGCCGCGTCGGTTCGCCGAAGCGTCGCGAAATCGGCCACGGAGCGCTCGCCGAGCGCGCTCTGCTGCCGGTGCTGCCCAGCCAGGCCGAGTTCCCGTACGCCATCCGCCAGGTCTCCGAGGCATTGAGCTCCAACGGCTCGACCTCGATGGGCTCGGTCTGCGCATCGACTCTGTCGCTGCTCAATGCCGGTGTGCCGCTGCGTGCCCCGGTTGCCGGTATCGCGATGGGCCTCGTGTCCGACGAGGTCGACGGCGAGACTCGCTACGTCGCCCTCACCGACATCCTCGGTGCCGAGGACGCGTTCGGCGACATGGACTTCAAGGTCGCCGGAACCAAGGACTTCGTCACCGCCCTGCAGCTCGACACCAAACTCGACGGAATCCCCTCGAAGGTGCTCGCGGGCGCGCTGTCGCAGGCGAAGGACGCTCGCACGACGATCCTCGAGGTCATGGCCGAGGCCATCGACACCCCGGACGAGATGAGCCCGTACGCACCTCGCGTCACCGCGATCAAGGTGCCGGTCGACAAGATCGGCGAGGTCATCGGGCCCAAGGGCAAGATGATCAACTCCATCACCGAGCAGACCGGTGCCAACATCTCGATCGAAGATGACGGCACTGTCTACGTCGGTGCAGCGGACGGCCCGTCCGCACAGGCCGCGATCGATATGATCAACGCCATCGCCAACCCGCAGCTGCCGAAGGTCGGCGAGCGATTCCTCGGAACCGTCGTCAAGACAACGGCTTTCGGTGCATTCGTTTCGCTGCTCCCGGGCCGCGACGGACTGGTGCACATCTCGAAGCTCGGTAACGGCAAGCGCATCAACAAGGTCGAGGACGTCGTGAGCGTCGGGTCGAAGTTGCGCGTCGAGATCGCCGATATCGACAACCGCGGCAAGATCAGCCTCGTTCCCGTCGAAGACGACAACGCAGCTGCTCCCGCCGACGCTCCCGAGGCACCCGCCGAGGTCAGCGCTGAGTAAGAAGCAAGCGAGTCGAACGGTACGTCCCCTCGGGACGTACCGTTCGGCCGTTCCAGAGACCAGCGGCACCGACACGGGCGTTCGACGCACGACTCTGCCCGGCGGGCTTCGGGTCGTCACCGAGTTCGTTCCCGGCGTTCGCTCGGCATCGGTCGGTGTGTGGGTCGGCGTCGGCTCGCGCGACGAGCAACCCAGCGTTGCCGGTGCGGCGCACTTCCTCGAACATCTGCTGTTCAAGTCGACTCCGACGCGCAGTGCGCTCGAGATCGCCCAGGTGATGGACGGAGTCGGGGGAGAGCTGAACGCGTTCACCTCGAAGGAGAGCACCTGCTTCTACGCGCACGTGCTCGACGAGGACGTCGCGCTCGCGATCGATCTCGTCAGCGATGTGGTGCTTCGTGGTCGGTGTAGATCGGCAGACGTGGACGTCGAGCGTCAGGTGGTCCTCGAAGAGATCTCCATGCGCGACGACGATCCCGAGGATCTCCTGGGAGATGCTTTCCTGGAAGCGATGTTCGGTGATCACCCGATCGGGCGTCCGATCATCGGATCTGTCGAATCCATCGAATCGATGACCCGTTCTCAACTGCACTCGTTCCATGTTCGCCGCTATACGCCGCAACGGATGGTCGTCGCCGTCGCAGGCAACGTCGATCACAAGCAGATCGTGTCCTTGGTACGTCGCGCCTTCGCGGGTCATCTGGAAAAGGGCCTACGGCCGGCCGAAAGGCGTAGCGGTACAGCGCGATTGCGCCAGAATCCGACGCTGAGCCTGACCACCCGGGACAGCGAACAGGCGCATCTGTGCCTGGGCGTGCGGGCGTTCGGACGTCACGAAGGACACCGCTGGGCGTTGTCGGTACTGAATTCTGCTGTCGGCGGTGGGCTCAGTTCTCGCCTGTTTCAGGAGATCAGGGAAGAGCGCGGACTGGCTTACTCGGTGTACTCCTCGGTGGATACGTTTGCCGACAGCGGCGCGTTCTCGGTGTACGCGGGATGTCAGCCGGAGAACCTGGGCGAGGTCACCACGGTGATTCGCGAGGTGCTCGCCAAGGTTGCGGCCGAGGGCATCACCGATGCCGAGTGCGCTCGCGCCAAGGGTTCGTTGCGCGGCGGATTGGTGCTGGGACTGGAGGATTCGGGTTCTCGGATGAACCGTATCGGTCGCAGCGAACTGAACTACGGCAATCACCGAGACATCACCGACACCCTGGCGCGTATCGACAGTGTCGGCAACGACGAGGTGCGTGAGGTCGCGGCGGTGTTGCTCGATCGGCCCTTCGGTGCCGCGGTGGTCGGCCCGTACAAGTCGGTCCGGCAATTGCCCGCGTCGGTCAAGTCCCTGGTCCGGTAGCGTCGGCGATCACGTCGCGCACTGCGCATCGGATCAGGTCCGGCACCGCCGAGGTGTCGGTGATCGGCTCGAACGCTCGGGTGGCGTGGAGCGCCGCAATTCCGTGCACGGAGGTCCACAGTCTCAGCGCTGTGAACTGTGGATTCTCCGGCACGACGGCATCGAGTGTCGAGGTGAGAGCCTCGAACAGGGGTCGCGACTGTGCGCGCAGATTCTCGCCGGAGCCCTCGAGCAGGTCGTGTCGAAAGATGAGCGCGAACATCGCGGGGCGCCGCGCCGCGAACTGCACGTACGCGTGCGCCATCGCATCCAGTGCATCTCGGGGCGAATCCGACTGCTGTGCAGCAGAATTCAGTGCGGTCGAGAGATCGACCAGGCCGACTCGGGCCACGGCTGCGGCCAAAGCGCTCAGTGTCGGAAAATACCGTCTCGGTGCGCCGTGCGATACGCCGGCTTCACGCGTGACCGCTCTGATGGTGAGCCCGCCCTGTCCCTCGTTTTCGAGCAGGCGGACGCCTGCGTCCACCAGTCGAGTCCGAAGGTTGTCAGCCACGTAGACATTGTCTACTCTCAGCCGTGACGATGTCCAGCCGAGAGGATCGATCAATGTGGTATCTGCTTTTCAAATATGTGCTGATCGGCCCGATCCTCCGAGTTCTCGGCCGTCCGTCGGTGGTCGGCCTGGACAATCTTCCGACCTCCGGTCCGGTCATCATTGCCGGAAATCACCTCACCGTCGTCGACTCGTTCTTTCTCGTCCTCCTGGTTCGTCGCCGAGTCACGTTCATCGCCAAGAGTGAGTACTTCACCGGCCGGGGAATCAAGGGCGCGGCGCTTCGTTGGTTCTACAGCGCGACAGGTCAGGTTCCCGTCGACCGACGCGGGGCAGATGCTTCGGCTCCGGCGCTCGACGCCGCGAAAAGTATTCTGCGACAACGGAAAGTGTGGGCGGTGTACCCGGAAGGGACGCGATCTCCCGACGGCCGGTTGTACAAGGGCAAGACCGGGCTGGCAAGAGTAGCGCTCGAGACGGGAGCGCCCGTCGTGCCGGTGGTGATGCACGGGACGCTCGGAGTCAACCCGGTGGGCTCGAGGATGTGGCGGCCGGGCAAGGTGCGCATGGTCGTCGGCGAACCATTGGATTTCACGAGATACGCTGGGGGAGAAAACAGTAAAGCCATTCTGCGGGCGACCACCGATGAGGTGATGGCAGCGCTGGCGAACCTGTCGGGGCAGGACTACGTCGACGTGTACGCCGCGACAGTGAAGGACGCGGCATGACCTCGGACGCGCAGGCACGCGGAAGAACAGTCCTCGTCACCGGCGTCGGTCGGAGGGAAGGAATCGGCATCGCCATCACCCGCAGGTTGCTGCAGGACGAGCGCGCCCGCGTCTTCGCGCAATCATGCGATGCCTACGACGCCAGTGAACCGTGGGGGGTGGGAACGCCGGGAGCGGTACAGGTTCTCGCCGAGTTGTCCACTGCGCCAAGCAGACTCGGTCATCGGGACATCGATCTCTCCGATGTCCAAGCGCCTGCCGCCCTGTTCGATGCTGTCGAATCCAGGTTCGGTGCCGTCGACTCGTTGGTGATCAACCATGCGCGATCACAGCTGGGCGAACTGGGTTCTCTGACGGCAGAGAACCTCGACCTGACGTGGGCGGTGAACGTGCGCGCGTCGTTGCTTCTGGTGCAGGAATTCGCGCAACGGTACGTCGATCATCCTGACGGCGGACGCGTCGTGCTGTTCACGTCCGGGCAGGGAGAGGGGCCGATGCCAACCGAGATTCCCTATGCGGTGACCAAGGGTGCCATCGCCGCGATCACACCGACCGTGGCCGATTCCCTGATCGAACGTGGCATCACCGTCAACACGATCAATCCGGGTCCGACCGATACCGGTTGGGCAAGTGCGGATCTGAACGAGTTCGTCTCGCGCCACATGCCGCGAGGGCGGTGGAACTCACCGGACGAGGCCGCAGCGGTCGTGGCGATGTTGCTCTCGCCCGATTCGGGCTCGATCACCGGTCAGGTCATCGGCGCCGAAGGTGGCTTCCGACGCTTCACGCCGTGATCACGGCGCGGCGCCTCGGTCAGAGCTTCTTCTTGTTCCGCAACAACTTCCAGGGCACCAAGGCAGATTCGAGCTGGACCGACAGGCTCATCTTGGATTCGCCCTCGCTACGCTCCTCGAACGTGATCGGTACCTCGGCGAGAGTGAGCCCGTGTTTGACGGTGCGGTAGTTCATCTCGACCTGGAACGCGTACCCGTTGCTCTCCACCGACGCAACGTCGATCGTGCGGAGCGTGCGGGCATGCCATGCCTTGAAGCCGGCGGTGGCGTCCTTGACTCCGAGACGAAGAATCGTGTTCACGTAGAAGTTGGCCCACGCCGACAGCGCCTTGCGGTGCCACGGCCAGTCCGCCGCGACCGAACCGCCGGGGACGTAGCGCGAACCCAGCACGACCGCGGCGTCGGTGCTCTGCAGCTTGTCGATCATCGCCGGAATCACCTCGGTGGGGTGCGACAGATCGGCGTCCATCTGGATCACGATGTCGGCTCCCTCGTCGAGGGCCCGTGTCATGCCGGCCACGTATGCGCGGCCCAGACCGTTCTTCTCGGTGCGGTGCAGAACGGAGACCTCGAGGGGACCGTCGATGGCGAGTTTGTCGGCGATGTCACCGGTTCCGTCGGGGGAATTGTCGTCGACCACGAGAACACCGAGCCCCTCGACCTTCAGCCCGGCCAGCAGTTCGACCAGCTTGGGGAGGTTCTCGCGTTCGTTGTACGTCGGTACAACGACGGTGGTCTTCGGGGCGACTCGTTCCGTACTCACCACCGTATGATCCGTGATTCCGTGTTCCGATCAAAATTTCGGACACGATCGGCCGCGTCGGTGCGGGTTTCAGAGGCCCGATGGGGCTATCGGCCTCGGTGCTCGACGAAGGTATCGCCGCGCAGTATCGGCACGCAGGAACTCGAGCCGACCTCGGCGGCGATGTCGACGTCCTCGGGGTGGCCCATCGCTATGAGCTCCCGCCCCGAGCCGCATCGCCGCAGCTCGGTAGCTATATCCGACGCGGCCGCGTGCCACGCGGTCGCAGCGACCACCGCCTCGGGGGATGGATCGAACAGGCCGGACTCCACGAGCGGTGCCAGCACGGCTCCGGCACCCCACAAGTCCTCAACTGCGGGCCGCAACGACGAATCCGGCCATCTCTCACCGGCGGCTATGACGGCAATCACGCTGTGGGGATGGTCGTCGACGACCCACTGCGCGATCGCGGCGGCGTTGCGGAGCGATGCGCCCACGCACGCGTCGACCCGGGCGGCGAGTGCGTGGGCGATCGTGGAACCGTTCGGCGACGGCAACACGAGTCGTCTCGGTGGCGGTGCGGCGGCGCGCACGGTGGCAGGACACAAGCTGACGTCGCCCGGCGTGGCAACCGAACGGCCGACTGCGAGAACGGCGTCGTGTTGCTCGGCCAGGTGGGTGGCACGGTCGTCGCGCCATCGGCTGGGTACGACCTCGATTCCGGCGTCCATCGCCACCGTCAGAGTGGTCGTGAACGACAGGACGTCCACGACGACGGCGATGTCGGCACCGGCGACCACGGCGTCGATCGCGGACAGGCCCCACTCGAAGCGCAATGCGCAGTCGTTCTGAGTGTGGGCGGAGTCGGCCGGCATTGCGGAACCGTAACCGCTATTGCGTCCGGTGCTACGTTCGGCCCGGACAGCGGAACCAGGGGAGGCGCGGATGCAGTTGGAGATCGACACGAAAGTGATCGTGTTCGCGTCGGGTGTGTTGCTGATGTGGGCGTTGGCGCTCGGAGTACTCAAGTACCACCAGATGAAAAGGTCGAGCGACGGAACCGCGCACCGATACGTCGACATCGCGCATCGGGCAGCATTGATGTACTCCTTCGCTGCGCTCGTTCTTGCGGCTCTCGCGCACTACAGCGCCTGGCCGACGGTGGTCGACCTGACCGCAGCGGTGGTGGTGCTGGTGTTCTTCGTCGCCGCGATCGCCGGCTACACCGTGCACGGGATCCGGCGAGACACCGAGAATCAGTTCGTCCATCCCGTTCCGGGGACGCACCTGTTCATGCTCGCTCTGATCGTCGGCGAGATCGGCGGGACCGCGGTACTGCTGGCCGGATTTTTTGCCGAACAATTCTTGGGACGGTCCTAGTGTCGCTCGGTCCCGAGGACGGTTGTGACGCAAGGATTTCTGATTTGTCCGGATAACCGACAATCGCGAAAACAAACACCACCTTTCCTCCGGCGCGGGAACAGCGGATGGCTTAGCGTCGGGAAATGGGAATGTTTCGCACGAAGTCCGTCGACGAGATCGAGAGCGACGTCGACGACGAGGGGTCCGGCAGTCTGCGCAAGCAGCTCGGGTTACGCGACTTGGTCGGTTTCGGGGTCGGCATAGTCATCGGAACCGGCATATTCACGCTCACCGGTGTACAGGCCAAAGAAAATGCCGGCCCGGCGGTCGTGATCTCCTTCGTCATCGCCGGTGTCGTGAGTTTGCTTGCCGCACTGTGTTATGCGGAACTTGCATCGGCCGTGCCGACGGCGGGCAGTGCGTACACGTACGCGTACGCCACCCTGGGGGAGCTGTTCGCGTGGATCATCGGATGGGATTTGATCCTCGAATTCGCTTTGGGTGCTGCCGTTGTCGCTCGAAGCTGGTCCGGCTACCTCGCGGATCTCTTTTCTCTGCCACCCAATTTGTTCACCGAGGAAGCGCCGGTGAACGTGGGGGCTGTTGCCATCGTCGCGGTGCTGGGCGTCATTGCCGCTGTGGGAGTCAAGGAGTCGGCGCGAGTGACCAACGTGCTGGTCCTGATCAAGGTCGCCATCTCGGTGTTCATCGTGATCGCCGGGCTGTTCTTCGTCCAGAAGTCGAACCTGGTTCCGTTCGTACCCGAGTCCGTGCCCGCCGAGGCCGGTGGCTCGACGCTCGATCAGCCCCTGATGCAGGCCGTGGCCGGAATCGCACCCTCGGCGTTCGGATTTGCCGGCGTCGTCACCGCTGCAGCGGTCGTGTTCTTCGCCTACACAGGATTCGAGGCCGTTGCCAATCTCAGTGAAGAAGCCGAGCGGCCCGCCCATGATCTGCCTCGTGCACTGATCGGCACGCTCGTGGCATGCACCTTGCTGTACATGATGGTCGCGTTCGTCGTCACCGGCATGGTGAAATACACCGAGCTCGACGACAGCGCACCCATTGCCAAGGCGTTCGATTCTGTGGGTGCAGGCTGGGCGGGTGTTCTGGTCTCGATAGCCGCCGTCGCGGGTCTGACGTCGGTCATTCTGGTCGAGTTGGTGACCATCAGCCGAATCGGCTTCGCGATGGGCCGGGACGGTTTGCTACCCAAGTCGGTTGCGAAGGTGTCTCCCCGTTTCGGGACTCCGACCCGGTTGACCGTCGGCGTAGTGGTGTTTGTGGCGCTGCTGGGGGCCCTGGTACCGCTGAAGGAATTGGCCGAGATGGTCAGCATCGGAGCCCTGTTCGCGTTTCTGCTGGTCTCGGCGGCAGTGCCGATCCTGCGTCGGACCAAGCCGGATCTCGAGCGGCCCTTTCGGGTTCCGCTCTCTCCCGTCGTGCCGATTCTGTCCGGGCTCTCGTGCGTCTACCTGATGGCCAACCTGGTGGTGGAGACGTGGATTCGGTTCCTGGTCTGGTTGGCCCTCGGTCTGTTGATCTACTTCGCCTACGGGCGCCGCAATGCGAGGTTGGCGACCGAGGTGGTCGACCGATAGACCTACCGTCGGTCGAGGTAGAGCTCCGCCGTCTCCGTTGCCACGGCCGCGACCGCCGAGGCGAGGCCGGGCTCGAGATCCAGAGCCGTCGCGAGTGGCTCGCCACGAAGATTCGACGATCGAAGCAACTCCCAGGCCCGCTCGACCAGTCGCACCGAGGTCGGGTGGTCCAATTCCGGTCGGTTGGACCGCAGCGCAGTGGCCGCCCAGTCCGCGTCGAACGTCCCGTTGGGAGGTCCGAACACGCGTTCACCGGACGAGTAGCTCGTGGGCTCCATGCTCGACGACGCTAGCAGGATTTGAGGCAGGTGGGACCGTGACCGAACTGCGGCCGATAGACACTATCGAACCGATCGGTTTCATCTGTACGGTGAGTCGATGAGCGAGGGGTATCGCAGGCCTGTGGCGGCCGGGTCGGTCGTAGCACCACTGCTCGCTGCTGTGCTGCTCGTCGGTTGCTCCGCCGGTGAGGCACCTCGCCCGACGCCCGATGCGTCGTCGTCACCGAACTTCGAGACCGCCACCGGCTCGCTCGTGGTCGGTGACCCGTTCACCGCGCCGACCGCCCCGACCGAAACGCTGCCCCCGGTCGTGCCGGGACTGTCGCTGGAGGGAATTCGTCAACCCTCCGGCTCACCCGTGGCGGTGACGGACGTGGTGTTGGGAGCCTCCTCCGTCGAGTATCGACTGCGCGGCAACGGGCCGGTGTCCTACACAGTGCGCTACGTCGACGAGGCCGTCCGATACGGAACCAGTGAGCCGGTCGCGCTTCCCGGGCGAGCCGTACTCCAGGTCGACATCGCCGGTACCTCGACCGAGCCGGATGTCACCGTCGTTCCGTACGCCGGGCCGGATCGGATTCGAAACGAGCCGGACTCCGCCGTGGTGGCAGTCGACTTCCTGGCCGATGCCGATGGAATCTCACAGTCGTTCGTCGCCGTGGCGTCAGACCGTCCTGACTTCGCGGTGCACAGCACCGAGGAACCGGCCGCCGTGATCGTCACCATCTCCTGAGCTGCCGCCAACCGACGTCGACGACGCGAAAGTACCTCTGCGACGTGCGTTCGGGCCCGGTCCACCGGGGGCCGCGCTACCATCGCGGTGTGTCCGACGCCACAGCGAGAGCAAGTTCGGCAGGTCAGGTGCATGTGCTCGTGTACAGCAGTAACGCGGCCACGCGCGCTCAGGTGATGTCTGCGGTGGGCACCCGGCCCGATCCGGCGCTCGGCGTCGTCGACTTCGTCGAGGTTGCCACCGCGGCCGTGGTCATCGAGCACCTGGACGCGGGTGGAATCGATGTGGCGATCCTCGACGGTGAGTCCTCGCCCGTCGGCGGACTGGGTTTGGCCAAGCAACTCAAGGACGAGATCGACGACTGCCCGCCGGTGCTGGTGCTCATCGGACGCCCCGACGACCGGTGGTTGGCCGACTGGTCGCGCGCCGAGGCCGCAGTTCCCCATCCAGTGGATCCGATCCGACTCGGGCGCGCGGTGGTCGATCTGCTGAGGCAGCACTCGAGTCGCGTCGGTGCCAGGGTCTCTCGATCGCGGTAGATCAGACCGTTTTCTCCGATGCGGGCACCGTCAGCACGAACCGGTGTATCGAGCCGGCGACAACAGCTCCGAGCATGGGGAACACCACGAACACCCACAGTTGTGACAGGGCAGGGCCGCCGGCGACGAGGGCGGGGCCGAGGGACCGAGCAGGGTTGACCGAGGTCGAGTCGATTCCGATGCCCAGCAGGTGAACCACGGTCAGGGTCAGGCCGATCGGGATACCGGCCGCCACGACGGGGTGAACGGTGGGGGCCGTGGTGGCGAGTACGACGAGGACGAGCAGGCCGGTCGCGATCGTCTCGAACACCGCGACCGACGCCACGCCATACGCTCCGGGCGAGGAGCTGCCGAATCCGTTGGTGCCCAGACCGTCCGACGACATGTCGTATCCGGGACGGCCTGACGCGACGAACAGTACGATCAGCGCGCCGATCACTGCACCGACGGCCTGGGCAGCGATGTAGAACGCAGCCTTGACCGGGGTGATGGCGCGAGCTATCAGGGCGCCAATTGTCACGGCCGGGTTGATGTGGCATCCCGAGATCGGGCCGATCGCGTAGACGAGGGCAAGCAGTGTGAGCCCGAACGCCAGGGCGATGCCCGGGGTTCCGACGGTGTCGCCCGCGATGACGGCGGTGCCGACGCCGAATATCACGAGCAGGGCAGTTCCCAGTCCCTCGGCGGCGAGCGCCGAGATGGAAATCGACTTCATCGTCTCTCCTTAGTGGTGGCGGCAGCCCGGGTCGGGTGGCCGGAAATGTTCGGTGATTGGTCGTCCCTCGCGGTGTGGACCGCATGTGAGGCAAGAGTGATGTGGATCACATCAATGTTTGGGTCCGAGGGTGGGTGGCCCATGCGTGTCAACGGTTTACGAAACTGGGCTGCTCGAAATCCCGCGAGATCTGCACCGAAGCCATACTGTGTGGTTCAGGTCACATTGGTACGGCCGTCGCATTTACTTTCGCGGCGGCGCGGTCGTCGATCGAGGGAGCGGATGCCCGAATGAACGCCTACGTTCCGATTCTCGTCCTGGGTGCCGTCGCAGTCGCGTTCGCAGTCTTCTCGGTGATGGTCGGCACGATGGTGGGACCCGCCCGATACAACCGAGCGAAGTTCGACGCGTACGAATGTGGGATCGAACCCACGATGCATGCGCCTACGGGACAACGATTTCCGGTGAAGTTCTATCTCACCGCGATGCTGTTCATCATCTTCGACATCGAGATCGTCTTCCTGTATCCCTGGGCCGTCCACCTCGACGTTCTCGGTGCGTTCGGGCTCGTCGCGATGGCGTTGTTCGTCGTGAACGTGTCGGTGGCCTACGTGTACGAGTGGCGGCGAGGCGGGCTCGGTTGGGACTGACCACACGATCTCGGATACGACGACGGCACGATGCACTGTTCTCATTCTGCGGAAGCGAAAGAGCGTGATCGATGGGACTCGAAGAGAAGCTACCCAGCGGATTCCTGCTGACCACCGTCGAGGGGTTGGCCGGGTACGCACGTAAGGGCTCGCTGTGGCCCGCCACCTTCGGGCTCGCATGTTGTGCCATCGAAATGATGGCCACCACGTCCGGCCGTTTCGATCTCGCGCGATTCGGAATGGAAGCGTTTCGCGCGTCCCCCCGGCAGGCGGATCTGATGATCGTGGCCGGCCGCGTCAGCCAGAAGATGGCTCCGGTGTTGAGGCAGGTCTACGACCAGATGGCAGAACCGAAATGGGTTCTCGCCATGGGTGTCTGTGCATCCTCGGGCGGAATGTTCAACAACTACGCGGTGGTCCAGGGAGTGGACCACATCGTGCCCGTCGACATCTATCTGCCCGGGTGCCCGCCTCGGCCCGAGATGCTGCTCAACGCAATCCTGGAGTTGCACAAAAAGATTCAGCAGATGCCGTTGGGTGTGAACCGGGAACAGGTGCGAGCGGCCGCCGAGGCGGCTGCACTCTCGTCCACCCCGACGATCGATCTGAAGGGTTTGCTCCGATGACGGCGCAGCCGCCGGGTGGGATGTCTCAGCCGCCAGGAAAAATGTCTCAGCGGCCACGCGGGATGTTCGGGGTTCGCGGTAGTGGCGACACGTCGGGCTACGGCCGATTGGTGCCGCCGGCGGCAGCGGAGGACACCGCGACGCGGCCCTACGGCGGCTACTTCGATGCCCTCGTCGATCGGTTGGCCACCGTCCTTCTTGCTGTGAACCCCGTCGCTACGTTCGACGCCGCCGTCGAACGGGTGGTGATTCATCGCGGCGAATTGACGCTGCATCTGGTGCGGGAGTACGTGCCTGCCGTCGCCCAGGCGCTACGGGACGACGAAGAATTGCGATTCGAATTGTGTACCGGCGCATCGGGTGTGCACTATCCGGACCTGATCGGCCGGGAGTTGCACGTTGTGTACCATCTGGTCTCCATCACGCACGGCCGTCGGCTCCGACTCGAAGTTGCCGTCCCCGACGACGATCCACACAGTCCGTCGCTGTGCGGGGTGTATCCCACCAACGACTGGCACGAGCGCGAGGTCTACGACTTCTTCGGCATCGTCTTCGACGGTCATCCTGCATTGACGCGGATTGAGATGCCCGACGACTGGGTCGGTCATCCACAACGCAAGGACTATCCGCTGGGCGGAATTCCCATCGAGTACAAGGGCGCTCGCGTCGCGCCTCCCAACGAGCGCAGGTCGTACAACTGATGAGTGCAACGGACGAAACCATCTACGCGGTCTCCGGACAGGACTGGGACGACGTCGTCGAGTTGGCCCGCGGATCGAGTACCGAGCGGATCGTGGTCAACATGGGCCCGCAGCACCCGTCAACACACGGCGTGCTGCGGTTGATTCTCGAAATCGAGGGCGAGACCGTCACCGAGGCTCGTTGCGGGATCGGGTATCTGCACACGGGAATCGAGAAGAATCTCGAGTACCGAAACTGGACCCAGGGCGTCACGTTCGTCACCCGCATGGACTACCTGTCGCCGTTCTTCAACGAAACCGCATACTGCCTCGGCGTGGAGAAGCTACTGGGTATAACCGACGACATTCCCGAGCGCGCCACGGTGATCCGGGTGATGCTGATGGAGCTGAATCGCATCTCGTCGCATCTCGTCGCATTGGCCACGGGCGGAATGGAATTGGGAGCGGTCACCGCGATGCTGTTCGGGTTCCGTGAGCGCGAGCTGATACTCGACGTCTTCGAGGCCATCACCGGCCTGCGCATGAACCACGCCTACATCCGGCCGGGCGGACTGTCGCAGGACCTACCCGAGGACGCGGTCGGCAGGGTACGTGAGCTCCTTCGCGTGCTGCCGGGACGCCTGCGCGACCTCGAACTCATGCTCAACGACAACCCGATCTGGAAAGCCAGAACCGAGAACGTAGGTTATCTGGATCTCACCGGATGTATGGCGCTGGGCGTCACCGGTCCGGTGCTGCGTTCGACCGGACTGCCCTACGACCTGCGACGGTCCGATCCGTACTGCGGGTACGAGAACTACGAGTTCGACGTGGTGACCGACACCGGATGCGACTGCTACGGGCGATATCTGATTCGCGTCGAAGAAATGAAGGAATCGCTCAAGATAGTCGAACAGGCCCTCGACCGCCTGCGTCCCGGCCCGGTCGTCATCGACGACAAGAAGATCGCGTGGCCGGCCGAGCTGGTCTCGGGACCCGATGGCCTGGGCAACTCTCAGGAGCATGTGCGGACCATCATGGACACCTCGATGGAATCGCTGATTCACCACTTCAAACTGGTGACCGAGGGAATGCGGGTCCCGGCCGGCCAGGTGTTGTCCTCGGTGGAGTCGCCGCGCGGGGAGCTCGGGGTACACATCGTCAGCGACGGTGGAACCAGGCCGTACCGAGTGCATTTCAGAGATCCGTCCTTCACCAACCTGCAAGCGGTGGCGGCAATGTGCGAGGGCGGAATGATCTCCGACGTCATCGCCGCGGTCGCCAGTATCGACCCGGTGATGGGTGGGGTGGATCGATGACCGCGCAGCCCCAGTCGGAACCGGTTCTGATCCAACTCGGAGCCCGGCCGGACGAACCGGTGCAACTGGCCACGCCGGGTGCACGAACGTCGTATCCCGCCGAGGTGCTCGCCCGGCTGCACGCCGACGCCGATATCGTCGTCGCGCGCTATCCGCAGGCCAGATCGGCCCTGCTGCCGCTGCTCCATCTCGTGCAAGCCGAGGACGGCTGCCTCACGCCCGCTGGAATCGAATTCTGCTCGGAGGTACTCGAACTCACCGGGGCGGAGGTGACTGCAGTCGCGACCTTCTACTCGATGTATCGACGCGAACCCACCGGGACGTACCGCGTCGGCGTGTGCACCAACACGCTGTGTGCTGTCATGGGCGGCGACGCCATCATGGACGCGCTGCGTGATCACCTGGATGTCGAGCACGGAGGTACCACCGCCGACGGCACGATCACCCTCGAACACATCGAGTGCAATGCCGCATGCGATTACGCCCCGGTGATGATGGTCAATTGGGAGTTCTTCGACAACAGCACCCCGTCGTCTGCGCGGGATCTGGTCGATGCACTTCGATCCGGCACCCAGGTCACACCGACGCGTGGAGCACCGCTGTGCACGTTCCGCGAAACCGAGCGGATTCTCGCCGGATTTTCCGACGATCGGCCCGAGGCACTCGAAGCGACCGGTAGTGCAGGCGATGCCACCCTGGCCGGACTGCGATACGCGCGCGAACACGCGATGTCGGCACCCGAGGCCGGGGCACGACCGAACGACGATCACCCGGACGTCGGCGCCGCGGCCGCACCGGAGACGGTGCGAGACAAGCCCGCACCGGCACCCTCGGCGACTGTGCCACCACAACCGAACACCACCGAGACCGATCCACCGACGAACGGAGCGTGACATGGCCCTGACGCCGGTGTTGAGCGAGTTCTGGGACGAGAAGAATTCCTGGACGCTCGACGTCTACCGCAGCCACGACGGATACCGCGGGCTCGAGAAGGCCCTCGCGATGGACCCCGACGACCTCATCGCCTTCGTCAAGGAATCCGGATTACGCGGTCGCGGCGGCGCAGGATTTCCGACCGGAACGAAGTGGAGCTTCATCCCGCAGAACGACGGTAAAGAGCATTATCTGGTGGTCAATGCCGACGAGTCCGAGCCGGGTACCTGCAAGGACATGCCCCTGCTGATGGCGAGCCCGCACACGCTGGTCGAAGGAATAGTGATCGCCGCGTACGCAATTCGCGCATCCCATGCATTCGTGTACGTCCGCGGCGAGGTAGTGCCGGTGCTACGCAGGCTGCAGGCTGCGGTCGCCGAGGCCTACGCGGCGGGCTATCTGGGAAAGGGTGTTCTCGGAACGAAATTCGACTTGGAGTTGGTGATCCACGCCGGAGCCGGCGCGTACATCTGCGGCGAGGAAACAGCCCTCCTCGACTCGTTGGAAGGTCGGCGCGGACAACCTCGGCTGCGGCCACCGTTCCCCGCAGTGGCGGGCCTCTACGCACGCCCGACTGTGGTGAACAACGTCGAATCGATCGCCAGCGTTCCAGTGATCCTGCGCAAGGGAATCGAGTGGTTCCGATCGATGGGTAGCGAGAAGTCACCCGGCTTCACGCTGTACTCCATCTCGGGCCACGTCTGCCGTCCAGGCCAGTACGAGGCACCGTTGGGGATCACGCTGCGGGAGTTGCTCGGCTACGCGGGCGGGATCAGACCGGGACACGAACTGAAGTTCTGGACGCCGGGAGGATCCTCGACGCCGATGTTCACCGGCGAGCATCTCGATGTCCCACTCGACTACGAGGGCGTCGGTGCCGCCGGATCGATGCTGGGCACCAAGGCCTTGCAAATATTCGACGAGACGACCTGCGTGGTGCGAGCGGTGCTGCGCTGGACCGAGTTCTACGCACACGAATCCTGCGGCAAATGCACACCGTGCCGGGAAGGCACGTACTGGCTGGTACAAATCCTGCGCCGCCTCGACGGTGGAACCGGCACCGAGGCCGACCTCACAACCTTGCTCGACATCGCCGACGGCATCGCCGGAAAGTCCTTCTGCGCGTTGGGGGACGGTGCCGCCAGCCCGATCGTGTCTTCGCTGAAGTACTTCCGTGACGAATACATCCGTCACGTCACCGAGCAGGGATGCCCATTCGATCCACACCGATCGACCCTGATGGCAGAGGAGCTGACGTCATGACTGCAGCAGCACATGGTCGCTCCGCAGGCTCCACTCCTGCATCCCCGGGTCGTTCCGCAGGCTCCACTCCTGCCAATCCCGATCAGTCGGTCACCCGAGTAGAGATGGTGACACTGACCATCGACGACCACGAGATCAGTGTTCCCAAGGGCACGTTGGTGATCCGCGCGGCCGAGTTGATGGGCGTACAGATTCCGCGATTCTGCGATCATCCGCTGCTCGATCCGGTGGGTGCCTGCCGCCAATGTCTGGTCGATGTCGAGGGGCAACGCAAGCCGTTGGCGTCCTGTACGACGACCGTGGCCGAGGGCATGGTGGTGCGCACTCAGGTGACGTCGGAGGTCGCGGGCAAAGCGCAACGTGGCGTCATGGAATTGCTGCTGATCAATCATCCTCTCGATTGCCCGGTGTGCGACAAGGGCGGTGAGTGTCCACTGCAGAATCAGGCGATGGCCGCGGGTCGCACCGAGTCCAGGTTCACCGAGACCAAACGTACGTATCCCAAACCGATTCCGTTGTCGGCCGAGGTTCTGCTCGATCGCGAACGCTGTGTCCTGTGCGCTCGATGTACTCGCTTCGCGGCGCAGGTTGCCGGTGATCCATCCATCGAGCTGCTCGAACGCGGTGCCGTGCAACAGGTCGGCATCTTCGGCACCGAGCCGTTCGACTCCTACTTCTCGGGGAACACCGTCCAGATCTGCCCCGTGGGTGCACTGACGAACACCGAGTATCGGTTCCGGGCGCGCCCGTACGATCTGACGTCCTCGCCGAGCGTGTGCGAACACTGCGCAGGAGGCTGTGCGCAACGCACGGATCATCGTCGTGGCAAGGTCCTCCGCCGGTTGGCTGGTGACGATCCCCAGGTCAACGAAGAGTGGAACTGCGACAAGGGCCGGTGGGCATTCAAGTACGCCAGCGAGCCGGACCGCATCGGCGCACCGATGGTCAGAGACGAATCGGGGGCTCTGGTCGAGACGTCCTGGTCGGCTGCATTGGCGGCGGCGGCAACGGGACTGGCTGCGTCGATCGGGAACGCTGCGGTACTCGTGGGCGGAAGATCGACTGTCGAAGACTCCTACGCATACGCCAAGTTCGCGCGAACAGTGCTGCACACCAACGACATCGACTTCCGCAACCGTGCTCACAGCGCCGAGGAAGCGGAGTTCCTGGCCGGTCGTATAGCGGCGACGGGGCTGGGCGTGACCTACTCGGATCTCGAAAACGCTCCTGTGGTGTTGATGGTGGGGTTCGAGCCGGAAGAAGAGTCACCGCTGATGTTCCTCAGGTTGCGCAAGGCGCGCCGGACGCGCGGCGTGGTCGTGGCGTCGATCGCACCCTGGGCCAGCCGCGGTCTGCGCAAGCTCGACGGGGTGCTCCTGCAGTCGATTCCCGGCGAGGAACCACAGTGGCTCGACGCACTGCACGTCGGTGACCGGGGTACCGAATCGATCGCCCAGCTCCTCCGGAGCCCGGGAGCGATCGTGCTCGTGGGCGAGCGGCTCGGTTCCGTTCCCGGTGCATTGTCCGCAGCGTCGAAGTTGGCCGACGACACCGGAGCGAACCTGGCATGGATTCCGCGACGGGCAGGAGAGCGCGGTGCCCTCGACGCAGGCACGTTGCCGAACCTGCTGCCGGGCGGGCGGCCCGTCGCCGACGCCGCCGCCCGCGCCGAGGTGGCAGCCGTGTGGGGAGTGACAGAACTGCCTACGGACGCGGGCCGAGATACCGCGGCGATACTGGCGGATACCGGGCCTGACCGCGCCCTGATCACCGCAGGGATCGACCCGGACGATCTGCCCGATCCGCAGGGTGCGCTCGACGCGGTGGACCGATCGGCATTCGTGGTCAGCCTGGAACTACGCCACAGCGCCGTCACCGAGCGGGCCGACGTGGTGTTTCCGGTGGCACCGGTGGTCGACAAGCCCGGAACCTTCGTCGACTGGGAGGGCAGGCCTCGCACGTTCGACACGGCACTCGGTGCCGGCGCAGTATTACCCGACCAACGCGTTCTCGACGCCATTGCCGCGCAGATGGGAGTCGAACTGTCGCTACCCGACGCGGCGGCGGCGCGCGGCGAGCTGGCACGGCTGGGAGCCTGGAGCGGATCACGGATTCCGGTGGCCCGAGTGGCACCACGGCGAGATATGCCGACGCTCTCCATCGGCCAGGCAATTCTGGCCACCTGGCGAATGCTCATCGATTCGGGACGAATGCAGGACGGCGAGGACAATCTCGCGCAGACCGGCCGGGCACCTGTGATCAGGCTGTCCGAGACGACGGCGTCGAGCATCGAAGCGTCGCCCGGCGACCTGGTCAGGGTCGAGACGGGCCGGGGCTCGATCACGTTGCCACTGAAAGTCACCGATCTACCCGACAACGTGGTGTGGGTGCCGATGAACTCACCGGGGTCTTCGGTGTACGGCTCACTCGGCGCGGAGTCGGGTGCGGTGGTGAGGATTCGCAGGGATCAGCCCGCGGAGCGACCTGAGGGTGCAGGAGTGGAGCCTGCGGAACGACCCATGGGTGCGGGAGTGGAGCCTGCGGAACGACCCGGGGGTGGTGCATCGTGATTGCCGCAGCGCCGACCGATCTGTCGATGTTCGGCACCGATCCGTGGTGGCTGGTGGTCGGCAAGGCCCTGGCGGTCTTCGTTTTTCTGGTGCTCACACCGCTCGTGGCCATCTATGCCGAACGCAAGATCATGGCGTGGATGCAGATGCGCGTCGGGCCCAATCGGGTGGGTCCGTGGGGACTGTTGCAGTCTCTGATGGACGGGATCAAGCTCGCTCTGAAAGAGGGAATCACTCCGACCGGCGTCGACAAGCCGATTTACATTCTGGCTCCGATCATTTCGGTGGTCCCTGCCTTCATGGCCTTCGCGGTGATTCCGTTCGGTCCCGAGGTGTCGGTGTTCGGCACTACGACTCCGCTTCAGATGACCGACCTGCCGGTGGGGGTTCTGTACATCCTCGCGGTCACCTCGGTGGGTGTGTACGGGATCGTCCTGGCCGGTTGGGCGTCGAGTTCGACGTATCCGTTGCTGGGTGCACTGCGTTCGACGGCTCAGGTCATTTCCTACGAGGTTGCGATGGGGCTTTCGTTCGCTGCGGTGTTCCTGTACGCGGGCACCATGTCGACGTCCGGAATCGTTGGTGCGCAACAGAACACCTGGTACGTGTTCCTGTTGTTGCCGTCGTTTCTGGTGTACGTGACGGCGATGGTGGGTGAAACCAATCGCGCGCCGTTCGACTTGCCCGAGGCCGAGGGGGAGTTGGTGGGCGGGTTCCACACCGAATATTCCTCCTTGCGTTTCGCGATGTTCATGCTTGCCGAGTACATCAACATGGTCACGGTGTCGGCGCTCGCGACCACGTTGTTCCTGGGTGGCTGGCGGGCTCCGATTCCGTTGAGTCTGTGGAGCGGTGCCAATTCCGGGTGGTGGCCGGTGCTGTGGTTCGTCGCCAAGGTGTGGGTGTTCCTGTTCGTCTTCATCTGGTTGCGGTCGACGTTGCCGCGATTGCGTTACGACCAGTTCATGAACTTCGGCTGGAAGATCCTCATTCCCGTCGCTCTGATCTGGGTGATGGTGATCGCGACGGTGCGGGTTCTGGGGGCCGGGCGATACGACGTACCTCTGGTCACATTCGTGGTGTCGACGATCTTTGCAGTCGCCGTCCTGGGTTCGCTGCTGCTCTTACTGCGCCGCCGCGCGCGCACACGAAACCTGCCGCCTGCTGCACCCGTCGCACCGTTCGACGCTGCGGCGGGCGGGTTTCCCGTACCTCCCATTCCGAAGCAGGGCACGAACATCGCGAGCCGGCACGCCGGCGCACGGTCCACCGTGGCCGCGTCCCAGAAGGAGAACGCCGATGCCTGAATTCCTCGGTCCTATAGCAGGTTTCGGTGTCACCTTCGCCACCATGTTCAAAAAGCCCGAAACCGAGCTGTATCCGGAGGAGAAGAAGCCGACCGAGATGCGCTATCACGGCCGCCATCAGCTCAACAGGTACGCCGACGGGCTCGAGAAGTGCATCGGTTGCGAACTCTGTGCGTGGGCCTGCCCGGCCGACGCGATCTATGTCGAAGGTGCCGACAACACCGAGACCGAACGGTTTTCGCCGGGCGAGCGATACGGCGGGGTCTACCAGATCAACTATCTCCGGTGCATCGGCTGCGGACTGTGTGTCGAGGCCTGTCCCACACGGGCTCTGACGATGACCAACGAATACGAACTGGCCGGTGACAACAGAGCCGACCTGATCTACGAGAAGGATTCGCTGCTGGCACCGCTGGAGCCGGACATGGTGCCGCCGCCGCACGCGATGGCACCGGGGCGTTCGGCAGAGGACTACTACCGCGGTGCCGTCACCGGTGCCGAGAGCGAGGCCGACACCGATCGAGGGCCGGTTCGATGACTGCCACCGTTCAGCTCGCGCTCGAGGCAACCTCCACCGGCGAGGCCGTGCAGTTCTGGACCCTCGGTGTCGTTGCGGTCATCGGTGCACTGGGTGTGGTGATGAGCACGAAGGCCGTCTACTCGGCACTGTTCCTCGCGGCCACCATGGTGGTTCTCGCTACCTTCTACTTGGCCCAAGGGGCCCTGTTTCTCGGTGTCGTGCAGATCGTCGTCTACACCGGCGCGGTCATGATGCTGTTTCTGTTCGTCCTGATGCTCGTCGGGGTCGACACCTCGGAGTCGTTGACCGAGACACTGCGCGGGCACCGTATCGCGGCCGTCGTCATCGGAATCGGCTTCGGGCTGTTGATCATCGGGGTGCTGGTGCGCGACTCGGCCCGCGCCGGGCGACTCGATTTCGCCGGACTCGACGCGGCCAACTCCACCGGAAACGTAGAAGGCCTGGCCGAGCTGATCTTCGTCGAGTACGTCTGGGCATTCGAGCTGACCGGCGCGCTGTTGATCACGGCCACCATCGGGGCGATGATTCTGGCGCACCGGGAGGCTCTGGGACCGGTGAAGGGTCAGCGTGAGATGTCGCAGGACCGGTTCCGTGACGGCTCCAGGGTGACGCCGCTGCCGAGCCCCGGTGTGTTCGCTCGTCACAACGGCGTCGATCGACGGGCTCTGCTCCCGGACGGAAGCGAGTCGGACTCGTCCGTCAACGCACTGTTCGCCGATCGAGGCATCGAGTACAAGGTGGACGGGGGTGACGCGCGATGAATCCAGAGAATTACCTCTACCTGTCGGTTCTGCTGTTCACGATCGGCGCGGCGGGAGTCATCGTCAGGCGCAACGCCATCATCGTGTTCATGTGCATCGAATTGATGCTCAACGCAGTCAATCTCGCGTTCGTCACGTTCTCTCGCATGCACGGCAATCTCGACGGCCAATTGTTCGCGTTCTTCACCATGGTGGTCGCTGCAGCCGAGGTGGTGGTGGGCCTGGCGATCATCATGGCCATCTTCCGTTCTCGTCGCTCGATCTCGATGGACGAGAACAATCTGATGAAGAACTGACGGGGGAGCAGAAACGATGTCGATCCTGTGGGTTCTCCCGGCTCTGCCGGCCTTCGGTGCGGCCGTCCTGCTGCTCGGTGGCCGGCGCTGCAACTCGTGGGGCCACCTTCTCGCGACTGCCGCCGCGGTGTCGTCGTTCGTCGTTGCGGCGCTGGTGTTCTCGTCGATGCTGGGACGGGACGAGTCGGACAGAACACTCACTCACACGGTGTTCCGCTGGGTGCCCGTCGACGAATTGCAGGTCGACTTCGGCATGCGTGCCGATCAACTCTCGATCTGTTTCGTCCTGTTGATCACTGGGGTCGGATCACTCATTCACGTGTACTCGATCGGGTACATGAGCCATGACCCGGAGCGTCGGCGCTTCTTCGCGTACCTCAACCTGTTTCTCGCCGCCATGCTGCTGCTGGTGCTGGCAGACAATTTCCTCGGCCTCTATCTGGGGTGGGAGGGTGTCGGTCTGGCGTCGTACTTGCTCATCGGATTCTGGCAACACAAGCCATCGGCAGCGACGGCTGCTCGAAAAGCGTTCGTGGTCAACCGCGTCGGCGATATCGGCTTGGCCATCGCCCTGATGATCATGTTCGTGAACTTCGGGTCTGTGCAGTACGACGTGGTGTTCGCGGGAATCGGGAACGCGGGTGAATCGGTGGCGACCGCCATGGCACTGATGTTGCTGCTGGCGGCCTGCGGAAAGTCGGCCCAGGTGCCGCTGCAGTCGTGGCTCGGCGACGCGATGGAGGGCCCGACGCCGGTCTCCGCACTCATCCACGCGGCGACGATGGTCACCGCCGGGGTGTATCTCATCGTCCGATCCGGACCGGTGTTCGAGGCCTCGCCGGTGGCGCGGGCGGCGACCGTCACGGTCGGCGCGGTGACGTTGCTGTTCGGTGCCGTCATCGGTTGTGCGAAAGACGACATCAAGAAGGCGCTCGCCGCCTCGACGATGAGTCAGATCGGGTACATGGTGCTCGCGGCCGGACTCGGCCCGTCCGGTTATGCCTTCGCCATCGTGCTGCTGCTGTCGCACGGATTCTTCAAGGCAGGCCTGTTCCTGGGGGCCGGCTCGGTGATGCACGCGATGAACGACGAGACCGACATGCGACGGTTCGGCGGGCTCCGTGCCGCGATGCCGATCACGTTCGTCACGTTCGGTCTCGGCTACCTCGCCATCATCGGAGTTCCGCCGTTCTCCGGTTTCTTCGCCAAGGATCCGATCATCGAGATCGCGTTCGCGGCCGGGGGAGCGGCAGGTGTGGTGCTGGGCTGCGTCACGTTGCTCGGTGCGGGCTTGACGGCCTTCTACATGACTCGGGTGATGCTGATGACGTTCTTCGGCCCGAAACGCTGGGCGGCGCAGGCACATCCGCACGAAGCGTCGGCGACGATGACAGCCCCCATGATTCTGTTGGCCGTCGGCTCGGTGGCATCGGGTGCCTTCCTTGCGGTGGGTGGACGCCTCGAGACGTGGCTGGAACCGGTGGTGGGATCGGCGCACGAAGAACACGCGATACCTGCCTGGGTCGTGACGGTCGCAGTTCTGGCGGTGGTACTCGTGGGTGCCGGCGTCGCGTACCGGAAGTACATCGCTCGTGACGTTCCCCCGACTCCACCCGAGGACGTATCGGTGCTGACCAGAGCCGCACGCGCTGACCTGTACGGCGACGCCTTCAACGAGGCAGCATTCATGCGGCCCGGTCAAAAGCTCACGAACACAATGGTATTCGCCGACAAGGCGGGTATCGACGCGGTCGTGGACGGGGTGGGGAGATCGATCGGCGGAGTATCGACTCGATCGAGGCGGCTGCAGACCGGATTCGTACGGTCCTATGCGTTGGCGATGTTCGCGGGGGCAGTTCTCGTCGTGCTGATGGTGGTGGTCCTGTGACGTTCCCCTGGCTGACCGTCCTGTGGGTTCTGCCGATTCTCGGCGCGATTGTCGTCGCCCTGGTGCCGGCCGATCGTCCGACAATCGCGCGTGGTGTCGCCGTGGGGTTCGCTACCGGCACACTCGTGGTGTCGGTGGTACTCGCCGTGGCATTCGACTCCGGTGGCGATCGCTACCAGTTCCTCGAAGATCATTCCTGGATAGCGGCATTCGGTGCGCGCTACACGCTCGGCCTCGACGGAATAGGCCTCGTGCTGGTGTTGCTCACCACCGTTCTGACCCCATTGCTCCTCGTCGCGGGCTGGCACGACGGCAGCCGCGTCGCGAACTACGGATCGCGTCGGGTCTCGCACACCTACATGGCGTTGATCCTGGTGGTCGAGTCCATGGTGATCGTCTCGTTCCTCGCCTTGGACGTATTGCTGTTCTACATCTTCTTCGAGGCGATGCTGATTCCGATGTACTTCCTCATCGGTGGGTTCGGCGGTGTTCAGCGAACGCGCGCTGCGGTGAAGTTCCTGCTCTACAACCTGTTCGGTGGACTGGTGATGCTGGCTGCCGTCATCGGGTTGTACGTCGTCACGGCCAGGCCCGACGGCCCGTTCGACGGCGGGACGTTCGATCTACGCGCGATCGCGGATGCGGCGTCATCGGGGGGACTCGGTGTGGATTCGATGGTTCTGAACGCGCTGTTCCTCGGCTTCATGTTCGCGTTCGCGATCAAGGCACCGCTGTGGCCGTTCCACACGTGGCTACCCGACGCTGCAGTGCAGTCCACCCCGGCGACTGCTGTGCTGATGATGTCGGTGGTGGACAAGGTCGGCACCTTCGCCATGCTGCGCTTCTGCCTCGAGCTCTTTCCCGGTTCGTCGCAGACGTTCGCCCCGTGGATCATCACGCTCGCGGTGATCGGCATCGTGTACGGCGCGATACTGGCGATCGGTCAGACCGACATGATGAGACTCATTGCCTACACCTCGATTTCGCACTTCGGGTTCATCATCCTCGGCATCTTCGCGATGACCGGTCAGAGTCAGGCCGGTGCCACGCTGTACATGGTCAACCATGGAATCTCCACCGCCGCATTGTTCTTGATCGCAGGCTTTCTCGTGTCCCGTCGTGGTTCACGCGCGATCGCCGACTACGGCGGCGTCCAGAAGGTCGCGCCGGTGCTCGCCGGAACGTTTCTGATCTCTGGTCTGGCCACGCTCTCGCTACCCGGTCTCGCCCCGTTCATCAGCGAATTCTTGGTGCTGATCGGCACATTCGGTCGCTACGGCGTCGCCGCAATCGTGGCCACCGGTGCGCTCGTGCTGTCGGCGATCTACATTCTCTGGCTCTATCAACGGGTGATGACGGGGCCGGTCCGAGAGGGCAACGAGAAGATCTCCGATCTCGTTCCCCGTGAGGCGTTGGTGGTGATCCCATTGCTCGCGCTGCTAGTCGTGTTCGGGGTGTACCCGAAACCGGCACTCGACATCATCACTCCAGCAGTGCAATCCACGATCGTCGACAGTGCAGGAGGTCAACGATGACCACTCCCGAAGTGCAGTACGGTCTGCTGTCGCCCATGTTGATCGTCTTCGGTGTCGCGGTTCTCGGGGTTCTCGTCGAGGCGTTCGTACCGCTACGTGCTCGTCGCGCAACCCACGTGGGTCTCGCTCTGGCAGGGCTGGTCGGCGCCCTCGCGGCAGTGCTCGGCCTGGCCGGCACCGAGGCAGCCGCGATGAACGGGGCCGTCGCGATCGACGGACCGACTCTGTTCCTGCAGGGAACCATTGTGCTCGTGGCAATTCCGGCCATCGCACTGTTGGCGGAGCGCACCGTCGCCGTCACCGGGGCTGGGGCCGAGCGCCGCATCGACTCGTTCACTCCGCAGGCCTCGACCACGCCGGGCAGCGTGGCAGAGAAGCAGGCCATCGATGCAGGCGTCGCCCAGACCGAGGTCTTTCCACTGGCGATGTTCGCGATCGGCGGCATGCTGCTGTTTCCGGCGTCCACGGATCTGCTGACGATGTTCGTGGCGCTGGAAGTGCTGTCGTTGCCGCTGTATCTGCTGTGCGGACTGGCGAGACGACGACGACTGCTCTCACAGGAAGCAGCCCTCAAATACTTTCTGCTGGGCGCGTTCTCGTCTGCGTTCTTCCTGTTCGGAGTCGCGTTCCTCTACGGCTACGCCGGGACGGTCCGATTGGACGGAATCGCCGACGCCATCACGGCAGACGGTCAGGGCAGATCACTGGCACTGATCGGAACCGCCTTGCTTGCGGTGGGTCTGCTGTTCAAAGTCGGTGCCGTGCCTTTCCATTCGTGGATTCCCGACGTCTACCAGGGTGCCCCCACTCCGGTGACGGCGCTGATGGCCACCGTGACCAAGGTGGCGGCCTTCGGTGCGATTCTGCGAATCTTCGGAATGGCGCTGCCCGGTCTCGAGTCGAGTTGGCGTCCGATGTTGTGGGTGATCGCCATCGCGACGATGGTGCTCGGTTCGGTTGTCGCGGTGACGCAGACCGACGTCAAACGGATGCTGGCCTACTCGTCCGTGGCGCACACCGGGTTCATCCTCACCGGAGTGACTGCGCTGGGTAGTTCGGGTGATGTACGTGATTCGGGGGTGTCGGCCACGATGTTCTACCTGCTTGCCTATGCCTTCAGCACGCTGGGTGGATTCGCGGTCATCGGTTTGGCCCGAGACGAACGCGGTGAGGTGAGCGACCTGGAGCGATGGGCGGGTATCGGTCGCCGCTCGCCGCTCGTCGCCGCTGTGTTCGGTTTGTTCCTGCTCTCGTTCGCCGGGATCCCGCTCACCAGTGGGTTCATCGGTAAGTTCGCGGTGTTCAGCGCAGCCTCGGGTGCGGGGGGAGCCGCACTGGTCGTGGTCGGAGTGGTGTGCAGTGCGATTGCAGCGTTCTTCTACGTGCGCGTGATCGTGCTGATGTTCTTCACCGAACCCAGCGAACGGACCGCCACGGTGGTGCGTCCTACCGCGCCGGTGGCCTGTGCGATCGGGGTGTCGGTGGTCGTCACCGTGGCACTGGGGGTCTTTCCTCAGCCCGTTCTCGATATCGCCGCGCGGGCCGGGAACTTCCTCTAGCTCGTACAGGCTTACTTCGCGGACTTCGTTCGCTGCTTCCACGTGTGCGAGCCGGCGCCGACGGGGATTCCACCGATGGCTCCCGCGAGGCCGAATGTCGGCATGTTGACGTAGATCGCTTCACTGTCCTGGGCTGTCGCGGTATAGGTTTCGTGCCATACGCCGACATGGCCGGTCGCAGCGACCGATCGGTTGAAGGCACGCCATGCGGGGGCATGTGGTGCGTCGGGATCGGAGGCGAATCGCGTCAGGTCTTCCGCGTTGCGCCAGTAACTGACGAGCATGGTGGTGCGGCCCAACCACGAGTGGTAGCCGAGCAGTCCGGAGGTGGGATCCTGCTCGAGGTGGCTGAGCATCCGCGGCATCGCGCGCGCGGCAGGAAGCCAGGAGCGAACGGCAAGGGGATTGTTGATGCGCATTCCGATGAGGAAGACCGTGACGGTGTCGCGGTCGGATTCGACCGTGGTGCGGCCGTCGATGATGGATTGCATGACGTGTTCCCGTCTGTTCGTTTCGGGGCCGAGTGCATGACGTGACACTGTTATAAAACACTGTTGTGATAGATTTCGCAAGTGGCGAGACCCAGAATTCACGATGCCGAACTGCGCACCCGGCTACTCGAAGCCGCAGCGGAAACCGTTGCGCGCCATGGTGTCGACTCGTTGTCGTTGCGTAAACTCGCGGCCGCGCAGGGCACCTCGACCACGGCCATCTACTCGCTGTTCGGCGGTCGAGCGGAGCTGCTGGTGGCGCTGTTCGGCGCGTCGTTCTCGAGTTTCGGTGACGCGCAACGCAGCGTTCCTGTCACCGGGGAATCCGAGGTCGACCTGCGCGAACTGGCATATGCGTACCGCCGCTGGGCCATGGCCAACCCACACCTCTACGCAGTGATGTTCGGCGGAGTGCTCGGTTCGGTCGACGTATCCGATCAGGCACACCTCGCCGCCGCCGCGATGGATCCGCTTCGGGCGGCGGTGGCGAGCGCCGTCGAGGCAGGCACGATGAGCGGCGCGTCGGTGGACGTGATCAGCCACTCGTTCTGGGCGATCGTGCACGGTCTGGTGTCGCTCGAGTTGTCGATACCCGCGATGTCCGACGACGAGGACCGTCGGGTGATGTTCGACGCCGGGGCGGCGTCGGTGCTGCGCGGGTGGATGCGTCAGTAGGTGCGCGGTATCCCGATGATCTTGGTGGCGTCGACGGTCATGCCCAACCGTGCTGTCGGTGCGAGCGCGGGCAGGGCCGGAAGATCGTCGGGGGTGGATGTGGCGGCACCGATCACGTCGGCACCGGCGATCTCGAAGTCGGAGATCGCTCGCCGAAGATGGCTGGGAGTTGTTGCGAGCACCAGATTCACAGCACCGATCTCAGCGGCCAGTGAGGTGGCGCGCTGCGCATTCTGCACCGTCGAATTCGCAGTGGACTCGGCGTGAATGCGGTCGGCCACAATCTCGTTGTCGATCAGCCACTTCTTCATCGCTTCGGCTTCGGTGACGCCGCGCTGCGGATTTCCACCGGTGACGATGATGGGTGATTCGGGAGAACGCTCGGCGACCGCGGCAGCGGATTTCAGTCGCTGCACCAATTCCGGTGCCATACTGCCGTCGTCGTTCAGGCCCAGGCCGAGCACCACGATTGCCGTCCTCACGCCATCGGTCGCAGGCGCGAAGTCGATCGCCTCCGTCGCCGCCTCGTCGATGACTTCGATAGCCCGATCCACCGCATCGGCAAGCGGGGGAGACAGGGCGCGCAGGCGGGCCGAGTGCAGCGCTCGCGCGTCGGCATCATCGGTTGCGTTGGCGTAGAACGTCTGCAGTGCTGCGACATTGGCATCGTTCGGTGCGGCGGTGGCAACCGCGTCCAGTGCGGCGAAACCGGCCTCGTAGCGACCCTTGACCAGAGCATTCTGCGCATCGTTGTACTGCTGCGCGTCGGCCGAACGTACTGCGTCGGCAATCGTTGGGGTCGAGATCGGCGCGGCGGGCTCGGCCGTCGCCGAACTGGATCCCATGGCGAGTCCGAACACGGCGATACAAGAGACCACGGCAACGCGAATCGACGGTTGTTGTCGGCCGGATCGCATTGTCGGCTGCCCTCCTGAACGATGACGGGTTTTCGTCACCCTAGCTCAGTTCGGTGCCAGTGTGGCTGGTGTGATCCGAGTTGCTCGAGTTACAGGAATGTACTTCGGTGTCGGCTGAACTCGATCGTCACATCGTGACCGGAGCGCGTCCGCGGTCGGCTGGTTCGATGGTCACCTCGGCGTCGGGAAGGAAAACTCGCTCGGTCGTGGTGGTTCCGTCGACGCCGTCGGTGACCGTCACCGCCACGTTCTCGGCAACCTGCCCAGCGCTTTCGATGAACCCGGTCGCGACACCCTCCTCGATGAGGAGATGATCACCCACCAACAGAAGAAGCTCATCCGCCGTCACCGTTCGCCTGCCGCCCACATCTTCGATTGTCATGAATCCCACCGTAGTGTGAATTGTCCGAATGGGTTGTTGCTCGGTCCCCGATCCCGGATTCGCACTGGTCGTCGTGCAGGCTCCACTCGAGCCCCTGCGAGTTGTCGACGCATGTTCGACAATCATTGTTCTAGAACAGATCGATGGAGTCACCGGCCGCTGAGGCATACCGTAGACACACCAACAGGCCCCCACACGGAAGAAGGTGTCGAGTGACCGACTCCGATGCAGGATTCGACCCGAGCTCACTGCGGCCGTCGTTGTTCATCGACGGGCAATGGCAGGGAGCCGGTGACGGCGGGACCCGCGACATCGTCGATCCGTCCAACGGCAGCGTGGTGGCCGTCGTCGACGAGGCGACACCCGACGATGCCCTGGCTGCGGTTGCCGCGGCGCGGGCAGCGTTCGACGACGGCCCCTGGCGCTCGGTGACGGTGGGTGAGCGCAGTGATCTGCTCAATCGCATCGCGGACTTGCTCCAACGGGACAAGGCGAAGTTGGCGCATATCGAGACCCTCGATACCGGAAAGACGTTCGGCGAGAGTGAGATCGATATCGACGACGTCACCTCGGTGTTCCGCTTCTATGCCGATCTCGCTGTGGTGCAGGCAGATCGACTGATCGACGTCGACCGTCCGGAAATTCTGAGCCGAGTGGTGCACGAGCCCATCGGTGTCTGCGTGATGATCGCACCCTGGAACTACCCGCTGTTGCAGATCTCGTGGAAAATCGCCCCCGCCTTGGCTGCTGGGTGCACCATGGTGCTCAAACCCAGCGAGGTGACGCCACTGAGCACCATCGCGTTCACCAAGCTCGTGGAAGAAGCGGGAGTGCCTGCCGGTGTGGTCAACCTGCTGCAGGGCAGCGGCGCAACGCTCGGGGATGCGCTCACCAGGAACCGCGACGTCGACTTCATCTCCTTCACCGGCGGACTCGCCACCGGCAGGCACATTCTTGCCGCGGCCGCGGAGAACGTCACGAAGGTGGCGGTGGAACTCGGGGGAAAGAATCCACACATCGTCTTCGCCGACGCGGTGGCCGACGAGCAGTCGTTCGCCGATTCGGTCGACAACGTGCTGACCGGTGTGTTCCTACATTCCGGTCAGGTGTGTTCGGCCGGTACCCGACTGATCATCGAGGAATCAGTGGCCGACCGGTTCGTGGCCGCCGTGGCAGAGCGCGCGAAGACCATCGTGATGGGGCCGGGTATGGACCCGGCCAGTGAGACCGGACCGCTGGTGTCGCAGGCGCAGCGCGAGAAGATCGAAGGCTTCGTGGCGACGGGTATCGAGGAGGGGGCCACCTTGGTCATAGGAGGTACCAAGCCGGACGATCCGTCCTTGAGCAAAGGTAGCTATTTCCTGCCCACCATCTTCGATCACTGCGATCGGTCGATGAATATCGTGCAAGACGAGACGTTCGGGCCCATACTCACTGTGGAGCGATTCGATACCGAGGCCGAGGCGCTTCTACTGGGTAACGATACGAATTACGGTCTCGCCGCGGGTGTTCGGACGTCCGACGCCGCGCGAGGCGAAAGAATGGTGCGTGGGCTTCGTCATGGAACGGTGTGGCTCAACGACTTCGGTGTCTACACGGCGGCCGCGGAATGGGGCGGCTTCAAGCAGTCCGGGAACGGCCGCGAACTCGGACCGTCCGGTATGTCCGAATATCAAGAAGCGAAGCATATTTGGCACAACACCTCACCTACAGCGGCGGGGTGGTTCGGTACCCGATAGAGCACGATGGGAAAGGCCACAGGCATGGCAATACTGAACGACAATTCGAGCGGAATGGACGATTTCGGTTACAAGGAATCGCTCGACCGCAGTCTCGGCAAATTCGCCAGCTTCGCCGCAGGCGTCAGCTACATCTCGATCCTCACCGGCACCTTTCAGCTGTTCTACTTCGGCTTCGGCACCGCCGGACCGGCATACCTGTGGTCGTGGCCTGCGGTCTTCGTCGGTCAGCTCTGCGTGGCACTGTGCTTCATGGAGTTGGCCGCGAAGTATCCGGTGGCGGGATCGGTGTACAACTGGGCGAAGCTGTTGGGCCGCAGGATCGTCGGTTGGTCGGCGGGCTGGTTGATGCTCACGGCATCGATCGTGACACTGGCCGCCGTTGCCCTCGCTCTGCAGCTGAATCTGCCACGTATCTGGAGCGGATTTCAGATCATCGGTGACGGCTCGGGTGCCACCGACTTCGCGGCCAATGCAGTGCTGCTCGGTGCGATTCTGATCGCCATCACCACCACGATCAACGCGCTGGGCGTTCGATTGATGGCGATGATCAACAGTGCGGGTGTGTTCATCGAACTCATCGCGGCCGTGCTCATCGCGATCTTGCTCGCGGCCAACATCACTCGGGGACCCGAGGTGTTCTTCTCCACCAACGGCTACGGTGCCGGTGAGAGCGGCGGCTACCTCGGTGCCTTCCTGGTCGCGTCGCTGGCGTCGGGATACGTCATGTACGGATTCGACACCGCGAGCTCGCTCGGGGAGGAAACCGTCGAACCTCGGCGCACCGCTCCCAAAGCGATCTTTCGCGCCATCCTCGCCTCGTTCGTCATCGGTGGAGCCATCCTGGTGTTCGCCGTCATGGCCGCGCCGGACCTGAACGATCCTTCCCTCGGCAGCCCCGACGGCAGCCTGCAATCCATCGTCGAATCGGTGATGTGGGGCCCGCTCGGCACCGTCTTCCTCATCTGCATCGTCATTGCGGTCTTCGTCTGCTCACTGGCAGTACACACCGCGGCGATCCGGCTCACGTTCGCCATGGCGCGAGACAACGCGTTGCCCTTCGGCGAAAGCCTGGCCAAGGTGAATCCGAAGACGCAGACCCCGGTGGTGCCCGCGGTGACCATCGGAGTGCTGGCCATCGTGATCCTCGTCGTCAACATCGGTCAGCCGCAGATCTTCACGGTCCTCACCTCGATCGCGATCATCATGATCTATCTCGCGTATCTGATGGTCACCGGACCACTGTTGGTCAAGCGCATCAAAGGCGAGTGGCCGCCGGAGGATCTCAAACCCGGCGGATACTTCACGATGGGTAAGTTCGGCCTGCCGGTCAACATTGCGGCGGTGGTGTGGGGTGCCGGGATGGCGCTCAACCTCGCCTGGCCGCGCGAGGCCGTGTACGGAACCCCCTGGTACAACACGTTCGGTGCGTTCGTCTACATCGGTGGCATCCTGGGCGTGGGCCTGCTGTGGTACGCAATCAAGGGGCGCAAACACATCGGCACTCTGAAATCACATGCCTCCACGGGCAACTAGAAGGAGCGTGCAGTGACAGACACCCAGTTCGATTACGTCGTCGCGGGAGGTGGCACGGCGGGGTGCGTCCTGGCCGCGCGGCTGAGCGAGGATCCTTCCGTCAGCGTCTGCCTGGTCGAGGCAGGTCCCACCGACGTCGGCGACAAAGCGATCCTGGAACTCGTCGAGTGGATGCATCTGCTCGACTCCGGCTATGACTGGGACTACCCCGTCGAACCGCAGGAACGTGGCAACAGCTTCATGCGGCATGCGCGTGCGAAAGTGCTCGGCGGTTGCTCGTCGCACAACTCCTGCATCGCTTTTCATCCGCCGGCGGAAACTCTCGACGATTGGGCCGCGGCCGGTGCGACGGGCTGGGGCGCGTCGGACATCCTGCCGTTCGTTGCGCGCGTAGAGAACAACGACACCGGCCGCGGTCACGACGGACCCGTTCGAATCCGCGACGTGCCGCCGCACGATCCATGCGGTGCAGCAGTGCTCGAATCGGCCGCCGGAGTAGGGCTTCCCACCGTTGCATTCAACCGCGGGACGCCGGTACTCAACGGTGCCGGCTGGTTTCAGATCAACGCGGGTGAGGACGGGTCGCGTATGTCGACGTCCCATGCCTACCTGCACCCGATCATCGGATCGCGGCCCAACCTCGAGGTGCGCACCGACTGCTGGATCAGCGAGATTCTGATCGACGAGTCGCTGACCGCGACGGGTGTGCGGTACCAACGCCCCGACCTGACCGGTTACGACACCGTGTCCGCGCGACGCGAAGTGATCGTCACCGCCGGTGCCATCGACACTCCGAAGTTGTTGATGCTCTCCGGAATCGGACCGGCGGCACAGCTGCAGGAGATGGGAATCACCGTTCGGGTCGATTCACCGGGAGTGGGAGAGAACCTCGACGACCACGTCGAGGGGCTGGTGTTCTGGGAGGCGAGCAAGCCCATGGTCACCACGTCCTCGCAGTGGTGGGAGATCGGCGTGTTCGCGCAGACCGACTCGTCGCTGAACTACCCGGACATCATGATGCACTACGGCAGCGTGCCGTTCGACATGAACACTCTCCGGTGGGGTTATCCGAGCACCGACAACGGGTTCTGTTTGACGCCCAACGTCACCCAGGGTCGTTCTAGGGGAACTGTTCGGTTGCGCAGCAGGGACTTTCGCGATCGCGCCAAGGTGGATCCGCGCTATTTCACCGACCCCGACGGCCACGACGACGCGGTGATGCTCGCCGGTCTGAAGCTGGCGCGCGCTATCGCCGCAGACGGTCCACTCGCGGGTTGGATCGAACGCGAACTCGCACCCGGGCCCGATGCCGTCACCGACGATGATCTGCTCGACTACGTGCACAAGACCCACAACACGGTCTATCACCCGGCAGGCACGGCACGGATGGGATCGGTGGACGACACCATGGCCGTGCTCGATCCCGAGTTGCGCGTCAAGGGCATCTCGAACCTACGCGTGGTCGACGCGTCGGCGATGCCGAAGCTGCCGTATGTCAATCCCAACATCACGGTCATGACCATGGCGGAAAAGTGCGCCGACCTGATCCGTGGCGGATAGATCGGAGCTTGCCGACTTCCTCGGCGCGCACCCACCGTTCCAAGGCGCGTCACCTGCGGTACTCACCGACATCGCCGGAGCCTCCGTCGAACTCGACTATGCCAGTGGCGCATGGGTTGTGGGCCCGACGTCGAAGCTCGATGTGGCCGACACCGTGTGGGTGGTGCGTACCGGTCGAGTGGTGATCGTGCACTCCGACGACACCTCGCCCGCCGCCGTACCGATCGACACCATCGGTCCGGGCGGGGTCTTCGGTTTCTCGGCGTTGCTTGTCGGCGGGACGGTCGAATTCTGTGCGCGCGCAACCGAGCCGAGCACCGTTCTTCGGTTGCCCGGGGAGCTGATTCGACCGCTGTTCGCAACGCCGACCGGGCTGGCGTTTCTGGCCGACGCCGTCACCTCGGCCAGCACGCATCGCGGTGGGGCGGCCGAGGGTAGTGCCGGCCGCGCCGTCGGCGAACTGCTGTCGGCCCCACCGGTGTTCGTCTCTGTCGGAACCTCCGTCCGAGACGCAGTTCGGCACATGACCGAACAGGGCAGCTCGTACGTCCTGGTTCCGCTGCGAGGTTCGCGCTACGGAATATTCACCGACCGTGACCTCAGGGTGCGGGTGGTCGCCGCGGGAATCGGCGTCGACACTCCGGTCGAGCACGTCATGACGTCGCCCACAGAGACGGTCACCGCGGACCGGTTGGCCGGCACCGTCCTGATGGACATGCTCGAGCTGGGACTGCGGCACATGCCCGTCGTGTCCAGCCGAGGCGAGGTTCTCGGCGTCGTCGAGGACTCCGATCTGCATGCCGCGTCCACGCGTCGCAGCTTCGTGGTTCGTCGCGCGGTGACCTCGGCAACGACATCGGCCGAACTCGCCGACGCAGGAAGGCTCGTTCCGGGATTGGTGGCGGACCTGTTCCGGGGTGGGACCGACGCCCTGGCCGTCAGCGCGATTCTGTCCGTCGTGGTCGACAGCCTCGTTCGCCGAGCCGTGGAGATCGAATGGGCGGCGCGGCCCGAAGTACCGCGACACAACTTCGCCTGGATTACCCTGGGCAGCGTCGCCCGACGGGAGGCGATGCCCTCCTCGGACGTCGACAGCGCTCTGACTTGGTCGGATACCACCGCCGACCCCTACGTACGTGGACGATCGAACTCGGTGCCGAGAACTCGCGACGAAGTGCTGATGGGCCTGGCCGCGCGGGTACACGCGAGCCTCGACGGTGCCGGGTTGCCGTCCGACACCAACGGTGCGGTTGCGAGTTCGCCGAGATTCGCACGCTCGGCCGGACAGTGGGAAAGTGCCGCTGCCCACTGGCTCAGCAACCCCTTCGGCGATCGTGGCAAAGCAGGAACCTCTGGTCGTTCCGCAGGCTCCACTCCGGCTGGGGACTCCGGCCTCATCATGTCCTCGCTGATGATCGACGGCAGGGTGGTGTGGGGCCCGAGGGAGTTGAACACCGTTCCCGAGGCCTATCGCCGACTGCTGGTGGACAACCCCGATGCTCTGCGATTGCAACTCAGAGATGCCCTCGCCGGACGGGCCAGGCTGCGTTCGCTGCGAGACGTGCTGGCGCGGCGCGGCGGTACGTTCGACCTCAAGGCCCATGCATTGACTCCCATCGTCAACCTCGCTCGATGGGGTGGACTGTCGGTGGGAATGGCCTCGGCCTCGACACCGGCGCGTCTGGCGGCCGCGTCGGGCAACGGGATGCTCTCCGAACGGGACGTCACCACGTTGACCGAGGTGTTCGCGCTGCTTCAGCGGCTGCGGCTGTCACACCAGATCGATCAGATGACGGCAGGCCATCGGCCCGGCGATGTGCTGATCATGGCCGATCTCTCACCGCTCGAGCGCAGTCTGCTCACCGACGGCATCCGAGAGATCGCCGCGGTGCAACGCCGAGTCGGGTACCTCGCCGCCAATGTCGGCGTGCATCGCTGACCGGGAAGCACCAGACTGTGTGCCGTGACCACCAATCCCGTGAGCGTTCCCACCCCGTCCACCGTCGAACACAACCGTTTGGCGGAGTCACCAGGGGTCAGCGGGCCATGGCGTCAGTGGGGCCCGTATCTGGCGGGACGGCAGTGGGGCACGGTGCGCGAAGACTACTCCGAGGACGGAAACGCGTGGGCGTCGTTTCCGTTCGATCAGGCGCACAAGCGTGCCTACCGCTGGGGTGAGGACGGAATCGGTGGAATCTGCGATCGATTCGGTTTCCTGAATTTCGCGTTCGCCCTGTGGAATCGCAAGGATCCGATTCTGAAGGAACGACTCTTCGGGTTGGCCAACGAGGAGGGGAATCACGGCGAGGACGTCAAGGAGTATTTCTGGGCGATCGACGGCACTCCGACGCACAGTTGGATGCAGTGGCTCTACCGCTACCCGCATGCGGAGTATCCGTACGCGCACCTGCGCGAGGAGAGTGCCCGACGCGGCCGAGACGACCGCGAATACGAATTGGCCGATACCGGGATCCTGGACGAGAACCGGTTCTTCGACGTTCAGGTCACGTATGCGAAAGCGTCGCCCGACGACATCTGCATCACGATCTCCATCACCAATCACGGACCCGAGGCGGCATCGGTCGATCTGCTGCCGCAACTGTGGCTGCGCAACACCTGGTCGTGGGGGCGCGACGATCGCGGCGGATCGCTCACCCAGCTGACCCGACCGGAACTTCTGGCCGGCGGCCTCGAGGCCGTTGCCGCCGATCACGGCTTTCTCGGTCGGTACTACCTCAGTGCCGAGGGATCGCCGTCAGTGTTGTTCTGCGACAACGAAACCAATGCAGAGTCCTTGTGGGGGCAGGACAACCTGTCGAAGTACCCCAAGGACGGTATCGGCCGACATGTCGTCGACGGCGAACAGGGTGCGGTGAACCCCGAGCAGACCGGAACGAAGGCTGCATTCTGGTATAGATTCGACGACATCGCCTCGGGCGCAACCCAATCGGTGCGACTGCGCTTGTCGCCCCATCGGCCGGACGAGCAGACGTTCGGTGCGGGATTCGACGCGGTCACCGGTGACCGTCGTGCGGAGGCGGACGAGTTCTACGGCGCAGTGATCGGTGCGGACCTCACCGATGCCGATCGACACGTGGCGCGGCGGGCATATGCGGGGCTGTTGTGGACCAAGCAGCTCTACCGCTACGACGTCGAGCAGTGGATCGAGGGCGACAAGGTGGGAGCCCCGGCGCCGCACTCGCGTCAGGACCCCAAGGGCCGTAACGCCCATTGGCGTCACCTCGCACTGGCCGATGTGATTTCGATGCCCGACGAGTGGGAATATCCGTGGTTCGCCGCCTGGGACTTGGCCTTTCACGCTATTCCTCTCGCACATGTGGACCCGGACTTCGCTAAGGAGCAGTTGGTCCTGATGTGCAGGGAATGGGCCATGCATCCCAACGGCCAACTGCCGGCCTACGAGTGGGAGTTCGGCGACGTCAACCCCCCGGTCCACGCCTGGGCGGCCTGGCACGTCTATCGGATCGACGGGTACCGGGATCGCGAGTTCCTGGTCCGGGTGTTCACGAAGTTGCTGCTCAACTTCGCGTGGTGGGTCAATCGCAAGGATTCGGAGGGGTCGAACATCTTCGAGGGCGGGTTCCTCGGTATGGACAACATCGGATTGTTCAATCGCTCCGCTCCGCTGCCGCCCGGTTTCCGTCTGGAACAGTCCGACGCCACGAGTTGGATGGCGTTCTACTGCCAGCAGATGTTCAAGATCGCACTCGAGCTCGCGCGCCACGACAGCGCCTGGGACGACGTCGCGACCAAGTTCTTCTCGCATTTCCTCTCGATCGCGAAGGCGGTCAACTCGTTCGGTTCGCAGCACATTTCGCTGTGGCACGAGGAGGACGGATTCTTCTACGACGTCCTCGTGCAACCCGAGGGCGACGCGGTACCGATGCGAGTGCGATCCATGGTCGGTCTGCTTCCCATTCTCGGGGCCACGGAAATTCCGCCCTGGGTCGAGGCGGAGTGCCCGGACCTCGCGGCGCGGCTGCGGTGGGTTCAGCACCGTCGGCCGGAAATGGTCTCACCGCTGCTGGCGCGTCGGGAAGGCAACGAGGTGCGCCTTCTGCTCACCCTCGTGCAGCCCGAGCGTCTCAAGCGGATTCTCTCGCGCATGTTCGACTCGGAAGAGTTCCTGTCTGAGTTCGGTATTCGTTCCTTGTCGGCTTCGTACCGCGAGCCGGTCACGTTCGACGTCGACGGTCGAAGCCTGTCCATCGAGTACGAGCCGGGGGAGTCACGGACCGGAATGTTCGGGGGCAACTCCAATTGGCGAGGGCCGGTGTGGTTCCCGGTGAACGTGCTGTTGGCGGACAAGCTGCGCGCCTACGGGCGCTACTACGGCGACTCGTTCACCATCGAAATTCCCACCGGCTCGGGAAACCATCGCACTCTCACCGATGCCGCAGACTTGATCGACAACGGCTTGGCAGGACTGTTCCGTCCTGTCGACGGCAAGCGGCCTGCCGACGGTCGGCGGATCGAATCGAGTTCCGATCCACTGTGGAGTGAGCACCCGACCTTCAACGAGTACTTCGACGGAGACACCGGCGAGGGACTCGGAGCAACACACCAAACCGGCTGGACGGCGTTGGTTGCGCACCTGCTCAGGCCACGTCTGCCGCTGTGAGGGCCTGCGGCCCATGTGAGTGGAACTTCGTAGTGGGCTACGAAGTTCCACGCACATGCGGCGCAGCCGCATAGTCTGGCGGGATGAAGATTCGCGGCGCTGTACTCGAAGAAATCGGCCGATCTCGTCCCTTCGCGGACTCGCATCCCATCACCGTCTCCGAACTCGAACTGGGCTCACCGGGTGACGGGGAACTGCTCGTCCGGATCGAAGCGGCCGGACTGTGCCACTCGGATCTGTCGGTGGTCGACGGTAATCGCGTTCGTCCGGTACCGATGTTGCTCGGCCACGAGGCCGCGGGCCGCGTCGAGGAAGTCGGCGCGGGCGTCGACGACGTAGCAGTCGGAACCCGTGTGGTCATGACGTTCCTGCCGCGCTGCGGTGACTGCGCGGGGTGCGCCACCGACGGCCAGATGCCCTGCGTCGTGGGAAGCGCGTCGAACAATGCGGGCACGTTGCTCGGCGGAGACATCAAATTGCACCGCGACGGTGCCGAGATCAAGCATCACCTCGGAGTCTCCGGCTTCGCCACACACGCAGTGGTCAGTAGAAAGTCGGTGGTACCGGTCGACGACGACATCCCAGCCGACATCGCAGCGGTCCTCGGTTGTGCAGTGCTCACCGGCGGCGGCGCTGTCCTCAACGCCGGAACTCCGAAGCCGGGGCAGTCGGTGATGGTGGTCGGCCTCGGCGGAGTGGGCATGGCGGCCGTACTGACCGCGGTCTCGATCGGTGCGGGTGAGGTCATCGGTGTCGATGGCGTCCCCGAAAAGCTCGTCGCCGCAACCGATCTGGGTGCAACGCAGGTCTATTCACCTGCGGATCTCGCAGAGAAGGGGATCAAGGCGGACATCGTCATCGAGGCAGCGGGCAACGCCCGTGCATTCGAAACTGCAGTCGCGGCAACGGCTCCCGGCGGAAAGACGATCACCGTGGGCCTGCCTGCTCCCGACGCCCGTTCGTCGATCTCTCCTCTCGGTCTGGTAGCCGAGGCGCGCACGATCATTGGTAGTTACCTCGGCTCGGCCGTCCCGGCACGCGACATTCCGACGTACGCCCAGATGTGGCGCGAGGGTCGACTGCCCGTCGAGAAGCTGATCTCCTCGCGCATCACGTTGGACGAGATCAACCGCGGCATGGACGAATTGGCCGACGGCAACGCCATCCGTCAGGTCATCGTTTTCGACTGACCGTCAGCGGTGGGCCGCGGTGGCCACCCACCGCCCGCGACGGCGAGAGATCTCGATCGGATGGTCGAAGCACGTGCTGATGTTGTCCGTCGTCAGCACCGTGTCGACAGGCCCCTGAGCGTGCACGCGCCCGTCGCGGATCAGCAATGCGTGGGTGGTCGAGGTGGGGATTTCCTCGAGATGGTGGGTGACCAGGATGCTGGCGAGCCCGGGATGTTCGGCACGCAGCGAGTCCAGCGCCGTCAGGAGTTGTTCGCGGGCAGCGAGATCGAGGCCGGTGGCGGGTTCGTCGAGTAGCAGCAGCGCCGGATCGGGCAGCAGTGCGCGAGCGATCAGTGCCCGGCCCCGCTCGCCCTGGGAGAGGGTGTGCCACGACGCGTCCACGCGGTGGGCAACTCCCAGCGACTCGACGAGCCGGTGGGCGCGAGCGACCTCGTCCTCGGTGGCCGACCACCTCGGGATCAGATCGGGCGTGTTGGTCAGTCCCGTCAGGACGACCTGGAGCAGAGTCAGCGGGGCCTCGATCTTCAGACGAGGGTCGACGTGTCCGATGTGCGCGCGTAATTCGCGCATGTCCACGCGGCCCAGGCGGTGGCCCAGTACGTGCACCGCGCCCCGCGTGGGATGGACGACGGCTCCCAGCAAGCTGAGCAGGGTGCTCTTGCCGGCACCGTTGGCGCCGAGCAACACCCAGTGCTCGCCTTCGTCGACCCGCACGGTCGCATCACTGAGGAGATAGCGGCCGCCACGGACGAGATCGACGCGGTCGGCGAACAGAACGCTGGACTTCACCGACCGACCGTAGCTGCCGGTGTCGGGGGCCTGGAAGTAGGCTCGGTCTTCGGTAGGACGACAAGACGACGACGAAACGAGTGTGGGAACGACGTGAGTGCAACGGCACCTGTTCGAGTAGGGGTACTGGGGTCACGCGGCAAGGTCGGTCAGGCGATCTGCGCCGCAGTCGACGCAGCCGGCGATCTGGAGCTCGTGGCAACTGTCGACCAGGGCGATCCGCTGGCGAACTTCGTCGACAGCGGTGCGCAGGTGGTCGTAGATTTCACCCATCCCGATGTGGTCATGGACAACCTGCAGTTCTTGGTCGAGCACGGCATCCATGCTGTCGTCGGCACGACGGGTTTCGACGAGCAGCGGCTCGAGCAGGTTCGTGAGTGGTTGGCCGGATCCCCACAGACGGGTGTGTTGATTGCACCGAACTTCGCCATCGGAGCGGTGCTGTCGATGCGCTTCGCTCAGCAGGCAGCCCGATTCTTCGATTCCGTCGAGGTGATCGAGCTGCACCACCCGAACAAGGCCGATGCGCCCTCGGGGACCGCGTACCGTACCGCCGCGCTGATCGCCGAAGCGCGGGCGGCAGCGGGCACCCCGAAGAGTCCCGATGCGACGACCACGGAGCTCGACGGTGCTCGCGGAGCCGACGTGGACGGAGTGCGCGTGCACTCCATCAGACTGGCGGGACTCGTTGCGCACCAAGAGGTTCTGCTGGGGACACAGGGCGAGACGCTGAGCATCCGACACGACTCGCTGGACCGGACGTCCTTTGCGCCCGGTGTACTGCTCGGAGTCCGAGAGATCGCTGCCCGTCCGGGGCTGACCGTCGGCCTCGACCCGCTTCTGGATCTGTGAGCTGATCGACAGTGAACAAAGCGACCAAAGTCGTCGCCATCATTGCAGTGATGGTGTTGATCCTCGGCTTCTACTTCTTCCTGCTCGGACAGCGCGGAGTGACGTTGATCCAGAACGGCGGGGTGGCCAGTACTGCCCTGGGGATCGGGGTCATCCTGCTGCCGATCGTCGGGTTGTGGATCGTGTGGGCGACGCTCAAAGCAGGATTGGACCATCAGCGGCTGGCGTCGCGCATCCGAGAGGAAGGCCTCGAACTCGACGTCGACGATCTGCCGAGGAGGCCATCGGGGCGCATCGAACGAGACGCAGCCGACGAACTCTTCCAACAGGTCAAGGCCGAATGGGAAAAAGATCCCGACAACTGGCGAAATTCATATCGACTGGCGCGGGCCTACGATTACGCGGGTGATCGCGGGCGCGCTCGCGAGACGATGAAACGTGCTGTGGCACTGGAACGTGCCGAGAGCTGACGGACATGGCGCGCACTCTGCTGATCGTTCACCACACACCGAGCCCGCCGATGCGGGAACTGCTCGAATCGGTCCTCGCCGGAGCCCGTGATCCCGAGATCAGCGGTGTGGACGTGCGCAGTGTGCCCGCGCTCGGCGCGACAGTCCCGGATGTGCTTGCCGCCGATGGCTTTCTCTTCGGTACCCCGGCGAACTTCGGTTACATGAGTGGTGCCCTGAAACACTTCTTCGACACCGTCTACTACCCGAGTCTCGATGCGGTATCCGGAAAGCCCTACGGTGCGTGGGTGTACGGAAACAGTGACACCGCTGGTGCCGGGCGGGCAATCGAAAGTATTGCAGCGGGTTGGGGATTGGACAAGGTTGCCGAGACCGCTCACCTGGTGGACAGCGGCAAGGAGTCGCGGGAGCGCTGCTACGAACTCGGCGGGACGATCGCGGCCGGTCTGTCCGACTGACTGCGGCCCGAGTCGGCGTGTACGTCTCGGCACGCTGCGGCCGCGCGAGTACCGACTCAGTCCGACTCGACAGGGGAGTGAGATCGCAGCACGTCGTCGGCTGGGATCGACAACGGAATTTCCAGAAGTCGTTCCGGCCAACTCGGGTACGCGGGTCTGATCCAGACACGGTTGTCGTCGAGCTGAGTCATCAACACCCGGCGCCACTGCCAATCGTCTTGCGGTGTCAGCAGATCGGTCTCGGGCTGCAACGGCAGTGGGGCTTTCGTCCAGTGCGGCAACGACAGGGACGCCAGTCCGCGTTCCTCCAGGGCGGCAATCGCGTCCTCCAGCGACACACCCAGCGCAACAGTGATACCCACCGGATTGACGGCATCGACCAGGTATCCCTCGTCGTCTTCGTCGTACGGGGCCGATTCACCCGCGCTGTGTGCGACGGTCCATCCGATCACCTCGCCGTCCGAGGCTCGTTTCACCGGCAATCTGCTACGCCACCGCTCGACATCCACTCACTCGAGGATACGCGGCTCGATGTAGTGAGTTCGGTGAAGAAACTATGTCCGATTGTGAGCAGGCAGGGTCGTGCTCGTGTTTGACTGCAGGGGATAGTCGACATTTGTACCGCTCTCCATACCAAGGGATTTCGATGACCCTCCCCATTCTCGACCGCTCCAGAATCGTTGCCACGCCCGAGTGGAGTCGCTGGCTGATACCCCCGGCAGCCCTGTCTATACACCTGGCGATCGGATCTGCGTACGCCTGGAGCGTATTCAAGAACGCCATCTCACAGCCCGACGCCCTGGGGCTCAGCGGAACGGTCACCGCCATACCGTTTCAGCTCGCCATCGTCATGCTCGGCCTGTCGGCCGCGATCTTCGGCACCAGAGTGGAGAAGAACGGCCCGCGTTGGGCGATGGCCGTTTCTCTTGTCTTCTTCGTATCGGGACTGCTCATTTCCGCACTCGGCATGGCACTCGGCCAGTTCTGGCTGGTGATCTTCGGATACGGCTTCATCGGCGGTATCGGCCTCGGAATCGGATATATCTCGCCCGTGTCGACGCTGATGAAGTGGTTCCCGGACCGGCCGGGAATGGCGACCGGTATCGCGATCATGGGCTTCGGCGGCGGCGCCCTGATCGCGTCACCTCTCACCAGCCAACTGATGGTGAACTTCGGCGGCTTCACCGATGGTTCGATCGCCAAGACGTTCCTCACCCTCGGCGTCGGGTACGCGGTGTTCATGGCGCTGGGAGTCGTGCTGATCAGAGTCCCGGCCGAGGGGTGGACACCGAAAGGCTGGACGCCTCCCGCGGCGTCGGCGATGATCTCGACGCACAACGTCTCCGCGGCCAACGCCGTCAAGACTCCGCAGTTCTGGCTCCTGTGGGTGGTGTTGTGCTTCAACGTCACTGCCGGCATCGGCATCCTCGAACGCGGCTCCGGGATCTACCAAGACTTCTTTCCGGACGCCACCTCCCCGGAATCGTTGGCCGCGGCGGCCGCTGGTTTCGTGGCGTTCCTGTCTCTGACCAACATGATCGGTCGCTTCGTCTGGTCCTCGGTCTCGGACGTGGTGGGTCGCAAGAACATCTATCGTCTGTACCTCGGTGTCGGCGCGCTCCTGTACCTGTACATCGCCCTGTTCACCAACACGAACAAGATCCTCTTCATGGTGTCGGCGCTGTTGATCCTGTCGTTCTACGGCGCGGGATTCGCAACCGTTCCGGCCTATCTCAAGGACCTCTTCGGTACGTACCAGGTGGGCGCAATCCACGGACGACTGCTCACCGCATGGTCGGTGGCAGGTGTTCTGGGACCACTGATCGTCAACGCCATCGCCGACGCCGGCGAGGCGGGAACCACCGGCCGGTACCTCCCGGCCTTCTACGTGATGATCGGATTGTTGGTCGTCGGGTTCCTGGCCAACGAAGCCATCAAACCGGTGGCGTCGAAATTCCATGAATCCGATTCGGCCGACGCCGCCGATTCGACGACCTCGACAGGAGCCAAGGCATGACCACCGCGCGAATGCAAGGAACGATGGTGATCGCATGGCTCTGGGTGTCCGTGCCGTTCGCCTACGGACTGTACGAGCTGATCCTCAAGGCCAAGAATCTCTTCAGCACCTGAACCACCGTGTCGGTGGATCGTGACAGGGTGGCCCGATGCGAGACATGAGTGCTGCCATGGCGCGCCGCACCGCCTTGGCCGCCCAAGGACTGGCGTCGACCCGATCGCGCACGCGGCCGGCGAGCAAGAGCGCGGTGCACGGAGCCATCGACACCACCGGGTTGTTGCAGATCGATTCGGTGTCGGTGGTGGTGCGCGCGCACTACGCGCCGGTGTTCAGTCGCGTCGGTGCCTACGACAGAAAAATCCTCGACGACGCCGCCTGGACCGACACCACCCGACGCCCGAGGCGGTTGGTCGAATACTGGGCGCACGAGGCAGCGTTGCTCCCGGTGGAGGACTGGCCGCTGATGCGGTGGCGCATGGAGTTGTACCGACACGGTCGATGGGGTGGAGCCGCCCGCATTCTCGATCGTGAACCCACACTGGTGGACGATGTTCTCGCCGTGATCGCAGAGCACGGCGCGGCCAGTGCGGGTGAGATCGAGAAGCATCTCGACGTCGAGAAGCCCGGGCGCAAGGGTCCCTGGTGGGATCGAAGCGACGTCAAGGTCGTGTGCGAGCAACTCTTCGCTGCCGGAGTGGTCAGCGTGCCGGCACGGTCCGGGTTCGTTCGGCAGTACGAGCTCAGCGAACGGGTGCTTCCCGACGCTGTTCTCCGTAGGCAGGTCGACGAAGCGGATGCGGTGCGGGCCCTGATCGAAAAGTCCTCTCGTGCACTGGGAATCGGCACCGAGCCGGATCTGCGAGACTACTATCGGCTCTCCCAGAAGCAGTCCAAGGCCGCAATCGCCGACCTCGTGGAAGACGGCGTCCTGGAGCAGGTATCCGTCCGAGGGTGGAACGCGCCGGCCTATGTGCACCGCGACGCCAGAACACCGAGGACTGCCACCGTCGCAACCCTGTTGTGCCCGTTCGATCCGATGATCTTCTATCGGCCGCGTGTGGAGAGAATCTTCGATTTCCACTATCGCATCGAGATATACACCCCGCAGCACAAGCGAATTCACGGGTACTACGTATTTCCCTTCCTGCTGGACGGCCATCTAGTGGCACGCGTCGATCTCAAGGCCGTGCGGGCGAACTCGGAACTACACGTCATAGCGGCGTACGTCGAAGGCGACCGCGATCCACGCGACATCGCACCCCGGTTGCGTGACGTCCTGCACGAGATGGCGGAGTGGCTCGAACTCGAACGTGTGGTGGTGGGTACCCGAGGTGATCTCGTCGCTGCGCTGCGATGACATGATCCGGCGTGCGCTCGGTGAGGATCGGTGCCAGTATTTTCGAGCATGACCACTTCTCCGACAGGCATGGACACCGAACTCCCACCCCAGGTCGTCGTCCTGTTCGGGGCGACCGGAGATCTGGCCAAGCGGAAATTGCTGTCCGGGATGATGCACTTGGCGTTGTCCGAGCTGGCACCGAACATTCGCGTGGTGGGTACCTCGCTCGAGGAGATGTCCACCGACGAATTTCGCACCCTCGCTCGCGAATCGATCAATGCGTACTCCAGTCGTAAAGTCGGCGACGAACAGTGGCGGCAGTTCGCATCGCGGCTGACGTATGTCTCGCAGAAAGCCGGGCCGGCGGCGCTGGGTGCCGCGGTAGCCGAGGCCGAGATCGAACTCGGAGGCAACGCCAAGCGGTTGCACTACCTGTCGGTTCCGCCGAGAGCTGCACTGGCCGTGGTGGATACGCTCGCCTCTGCAGACCTGGTCAAGCGATCGCGCATCATCATGGAGAAGCCGTTCGGAACCGATCTGCAGACCGCAATCGACCTGAACGCTCGCCTGCACGAGACTTTCGACGAAGAACAGATCTATCGAATCGATCACTTCCTCGGCAAGGAACCGGCGCAGAACATCCTGGCGTTCCGTTTCGCCAACGGGCTGTTCGAGCCGATCTGGAACCGCAACTTCATCGATCACGTTCAGATCGACATCCCGGAAGAGCTCGCCCTCGACGGTCGGGCCGGGTTCTACGAGTCCACCGGTGCGTACAAGGACATGGTCGTCACTCACCTGTTCCAGGTGCTCGCGTTCATGGCGATGGAACCGCCGACGGCACTCGAACCGCGTGCGATCGGCGAAGAGAAGAACAAGGTGTTTCGATCGATGGTCCCGCTGGACCCGAAAAATGTTGTGCGCGGACAATATACGGGCTACCGCTCGGAGGAAGGTGTCGCCCCTGACTCCGACACCGACACGTTCGTGGCACTGAAATGCGAAATTGACAACTGGCGCTGGGCCGGTGTGCCGTTCTACCTCCGTAGCGGGAAACGTCTCGCCGAAGGCCAACGCATCATTTCGATAGCGTTCCGAGAGCCACCGAAGAGCATGTTTCCTGCCGGTTCGGGGGTGGGAGCGCAAGGTCCCGACCACCTCACCTTCGACCTGGCGGACGCATCCAAGGTGTCGCTGTCGTTCTACGGCAAGCGGCCCGGGCCCGGGATGCGGCTGGACAAACTGAGCATGCAGTTCGCCACACACGAAACCGAACGCGCCGGCGACGTGCTCGAGGCCTACGAGCGGTTGATCCTCGACGCCATGTACGGCGACCACACGCTCTTCACCACTGCCGAGGGTATCGAACGACTGTGGCAGGTGTCGGAGCCGTTGCTTGCCGATCCACCGCCGGTGCGCCTGTACGCACCGGGATCGTGGGGCCCCAACTCCATCCATCAGCTCATCGCGCCGCATGCGTGGCGGCTGCCGTTCGAGCGACAATGGAGAGAGAAGAAGTAGGGGCGTGAGCGGAAACAGGGGAGAGCGTTCAGTTGTTCCAGCCGCGGTCCTTGCGCATCTGATCTCGTAGCGCGCCCTGAACCGCTTGGGAGAGCCACGAGTTCAGAGACACCCCGCTGTTGTTCGCTGCGTCTTCGGCTCGTTCCTTGATCTGCTCGACGAGTCGGAGCGTGACGCGTCGTACCTCGCCCGAGACATCGTCCATGGTCGGATACTCCTCGGCGACAGCCTCTTTCGGCTCGCCGTCGTGGTCCGATGTCGAGTCGTGGCGTCGAACGTCTGCGTGTGCCTGCCCACCGTCCAAGCGGACGACCACGGTCAGCTCGTCCAGTTCGTTCGACACCTCGGCCGCGAAGTCCGACAAGGCGGTCAGCAGCATCAACCGCGCCGACGCTTCCGCGGTCTTGCCGAGGGCCTCGGCTGTCTGCCGGGTGTGTTCGTCGCCCAAGGCCGCCGCGGCCATCAAGTCGGTGCGCAGAGTGGCGGTGTACTTGCTGAGTTCCATGATGTCAGTGTGACGTCAGAGCTGACGTCAGTCAAGGTGCATCATGATGTCAGCGCGACGTCATGAAGACATCTGTGGTGGCGTCGTGCGCGGCAGGGTGTGGTCGACGCCGTTTAGGGTTGGGCGGTGTCGTCAGAAATCAAAGGTCGAGCTGCGCCTCGAACAGTCGCGCTGAACGTGCAGTTGGTGGCTCGAACCGAGTTCGTGCCACCCGCCGACATTCCGTGGGAGACCGACGCCGACGGTGGGCAGGCGTTGGTGGAATTCGCCGGCAGAGCGTGCTATCAGAGTTGGTCGAAACCGAACCCTCGCACTGCGACCAATGCGTCGTACCTACGTCATCTGCTCGACGTCGGACACCTGTCCGTGCTCGAGCACGCGAGCGTGAGCTTCTACATCACCGGCATCTCTCGGTCGTGCACACACGAGTTGATTCGGCATCGACATTTCTCGTATTCACAGTTGTCGCAGCGCTTCGTGCCCGAGCACGATGCCAACGTGGTGCTTCCGCCGGCCGTGGAGGGCGACCCCGAGCTCGAGGCCCTGTTCGCATCGGCGACGGAGGCGAGTCGAGCGGCGTACAGCGAGTTGCTCGCCGCCCTCGACGGCAAACTGGAGTCGGTCACCAACGCTGCCTTGCGTGGCAAGCAAGCTCGACAGGCGGCTCGTTCGGTTCTGCCGAACGCCACCGAAACTCGTGTGGTGGTGAGTGGGAACTATCGCGCATGGCGGCATTTCGTGTCGATGCGGGCCTCGGAGCACGCGGACGTCGAAATTCGTCGCGTCGCCGTCGAATGTCTGCGTAAGCTCGTGAACGTGGCGCCCGACGTGTTCGGCGACTTCGAGATCACGACTCTGCCGGACGGAACGGAAGTCGCACGCAGCCCCTTCGTCACCGAGGTCTAGGAATCGCGTTCGAGGCTCGAACGGACCGGCGCGGACCACCGGTGTCAGCGGGGAGTCCCGCTGCGTAGGAGTGGGTAAAGCACCGGGTAATCTGCTGCCATGACCTACGGTGACGCCGCTCCTTCCGTTGCGCCTGTGTTCGGTACGGTGCTCACCGCAATGGTGACCCCATTCACGGCCGACGGGAAGTTGGATATCGACGCAGGCGTTCGGCTCGCGCATCATCTCGTCGAACAGGGAAACGACGGGCTGGTGCTGGCCGGGACGACGGGTGAGTCGCCCACCACCACCGAGAACGAGAAGCTCGAACTGTTGCGTGCCGTGATCGCGGCCGTCGGACATCGGGCTCGGATCATCGCCGGGGCCGGAAGCAACGACACCGCGCACAGCGTCGAACTCGCCCGTGATGCCGCTCGCGCCGGTGCGCACGGCCTGCTCGTGGTCACCCCGTACTACTCCAGGCCGCCGCAAGCGGGCCTCTACGCCCACTTCACTGCGGTCGCCAGCGCGACCGATCTGCCTGTGATGCTGTACGACATTCCGCCTCGATCGGTCGTTCCCATCGAGACCGAGACACTGCGTCGGCTCGCCGAGCACCCCCGCATCCTTGCCGTCAAGGATGCCAAGGGCGATCTCAACGCCGGTGCCGAACTGATCGCATCGACCGGTCTGCAGTTCTACTCCGGAGACGACCCACTGAACCTGCCCTGGCTCTCCGTCGGTGCCACTGGGTTCGTCAGCGTCATCGGGCACCTCGTTCCGGCCCGTCTGCGCGAACTGCACACCGCATTCATGATGGGCGACATCGCCCGCGCCCAAGCGATCAACGTCAGCCTCATCCCGGTCATCCGTTCGGTGGCACGCCTCGGCGGCGTCAGCGCATCGAAGGCAGGCCTGCGCCTCATCGGACTCGATGTCGGCGAACCACGACTTCCCCAGGTGCCACCGAGCATCGATCACATCGAATTGCTCGCAGCCGAGCTGCGGGCGGCAGGAGTTCTTGTATGACACGACCCAACAGATCGCGCGGACGCGCAACCCGAAACGCCGGACCGCCGTCCGAGCGGCCGGCTGCGAAGCAGGGCCAACCTTCTGGTGCCCGCCAGGGCAAGCCGATGGTGCAGAATTCCGCTCGGACGCAGCGTCCCGACAAGCGTCGTGAGTTCGACCCGACAGAGCGTCTCGGCACACCGCCGAAGGCCCCGTTCAAGGGCCTCCGAGTGGTCGCTCTGGGCGGAATCGGCGAGATCGGTCGCAACATGACCGTCTTCGAGCATCAGGGCAAGATGCTGATCATCGACTGTGGCGTCCTGTTCCCCGAGGACCAGCAGCCGGGTGTCGACCTGATCCTGCCCGACTTCCGGCACATCGAGAACCGCATGGCCGACGTCGAGGCCGTGGTTCTGACACACGGTCACGAGGACCACATCGGCGCTATCCCGTTCCTGCTGCGCCTGCGTCCCGACCTGCCCGTCGTCGGATCCAAGTTCACCCTCGCGCTGGTTGCGGCCAAGTGCCGTGAGCACCGGCTGCGGCCGAACCTCGTCGAGGTGATCGAGGGCCAGCACACGCAGCACGGGCCGTTCGACTGCGAGTACTTCGCCGTCAACCACTCCATTCCCGACGCTCTTGCGATCGCCATCAGGACCGATGCCGGTCTGGTGCTGCACACCGGAGACATCAAGCTCGATCAGTTGCCGCTCGACGGGCGCCTCACCGACCTGGCCGGTTTCTCACGGCTCGGTGACGAGGGAGTGGACCTGTTTCTGGTCGACTCCACCAATGCCGAGGTGCCCGGATTCGTCACGCCGGAACGGGAGATCGGCGGTGTGCTCGACACCGTCATCGGCAAAGCGAAGCAGCGCGTCATCGTCGCGTCGTTCGCCAGTCACGTGCACCGCATTCAGCAGGTCATCGACGTGGCCGAGCGATACAACCGTCGGGTGGCGTTCGTCGGTCGTTCGATGGTGCGCAACATGCAGATCGCCCAGGATCTGGGCTACCTGCGGGTGCCCGACGGACTCGAGGTCACTGTCGATACCGCCGCGACACTCCCGGACGACCGGTTGGTGCTCATCTCCACCGGCTCGCAGGGCGAACCACTGTCGGCGCTCTCGCGCATGGCCCGCGGCGAGCACCGTCAGATCAACGTCAAGGCCAACGATCTCGTGGTGTTGGCGTCGTCGCTGATTCCGGGCAACGAAAACTCCGTGTTCGCCGTGGTCAACGGCCTCGCCAAGCGTGGCGCGACCGTCGTGACGCAGCAGAACGCGAAGGTGCACGTCTCGGGTCACGCATCGGCAGGCGAGTTGCTGTACCTCTACAACGCAGTGCGGCCGACAAACGCCATGCCGGTGCACGGCGAGTGGCGTCACCTGCGGGCCAACGCGGCGCTGGCGAAGGCGACCGGCGTGTCCGAGGACCGGATCGTGCTCGCCGAGGACGGCGTGGTGGTCGACATGGTCGACGGGCTCGCCGAGATCGTCGGGCAGGTCCCGGTCGGTCACGTGTACGTGGACGGCTTGTCGGTCGGCGATGTCGGAGATTCGACGCTGTCGGATCGTCTCGTGCTCGGCGAGGGCGGCTTCATCGCGATCAGCGTTGCCGTCGATTCGGCCACCGGCCGTGCAGTGACCGCACCCGAGGTGTCCGGTCGCGGCTTCTCCGACGACCCGGCGGCCCTGAAGGAAGCCGGGCAACTCGTGGAGGCCGAACTGCAGCGGCTGGCCTCGGACGGTGTGTCCGATACCCACCGGATCGCTCAGGCCGTCCGCCGCGTCGTGGGCCGATGGGTAGCGGACAAGTACCGGCGCAAGCCGATGATCGTTCCGACGATCATCGCGGTCAAGCCGCAACCGCAGTCCTAGAGTTCAGACGAGCAGTCGCCAGAGGCCGATGAGGCCGAGGACGACGATGGCACCGCGCAGGGCCGCCGGCGACAGCCGGCGGCCGTAGCGTGCTCCTACCGCTCCGCCGATGAGGGAGCCGACCGCGATCAGACCGGCGGCCTGCCAGCTGATGTCGTCGAACCGAAAGATCGTGAAAGCAACTGCTGCAACGATATTGACGACGAGCGAGAGCAAGTTCTTGGCAGCGTTCATGCGCTGCATCGTTTCGGGGAGCAGCGCGCCCATCACTCCGATGAGCAGGATTCCTTGTGCTGCAGTGAAATAGCCGCCGTAGATGCCGACCAGCAGAGTGCCGACGGTGACCAGCGCCATGCGGCCGCGGCCGATGTGGCCGGCCGCCTTACCTGCCGCCTCGGACCGACGTTTGGCCCAGGCCTGGATCTTCGGTTGTGCGACAACGAGAATCAACGCACCGATGAGCAACACCGGAACGACAGAGGCAAACACTTTCTCGGGCAGATGCAACAGCAGCCAGGCGCCACCGAGCGCGCCGAAGAACGATGCAGGAAGCTGCCAACGCAGCCGGTGCCATTGCCCACGAAGTTCCCGGCGATACCCCCAGGTGCCCGAGACGCTTCCCGCCACCAGTCCGATGGCGTTGGACATCGTGGCGACAACCGGGGGATAGCCGAACGCGACCAGGGTGGGGAACGTGATCAACGTGCCCGAACCGACGACGGCGTTGATTGCACCGGCCCCGAGGCCGGCGAGCAAGATGACGAGAACTTCCGATACCGGCACTGTTGGGAGGTTACCCAGACGAAGGAGTAGGTCTCGCGGCAGGATGCCGCTCATACGATGTAGCCGTAGCCTGGAGTAGGTGAGCCTTGCCCAGGATGAACGATCCCAGCTTGTTCGGACCCTTCTCGACGTCGGTCCCGATGCCCCGACACTGTGCGGTGAGTGGACCGCTGCCGATCTGGCCGCGCACCTCGTCGTTCGTGAACGGCGACTCGATGCGTCGCCGGGTATCTTTCTCGGCCCCCTGTCCGGATACACGGAGCGGGTTCAGCGTTCCGTCGCGAATCGACCATTCGCGTCGGTGGTCGAGGACGTTCGCACCGGGCCGCCGATGTGGTCGCCGTTCGCCCTGCTGGATCCGCTGATCAACCTCGGCGAGATGTTCGTCCATCACGAGGATCTTCGCCGCGCGGAAGGAAAGTGGACCCGACGGGTTCTGCCCAGCGCGGTCGAGTCCCGACTGTGGCCCCAGGTTCGGTTCATCGGACGAGCAGGGCACCGCTCGGCATCGGTTCCGGTGCATGTTCGCACCCCCGACGGCCGACGGGCCACCTTCAAGGGTGGCTCGGGCCCGGGTGTGACAGTGGTGGGGGAGCCCTCCGAACTCCTTCTCTATGCGTTCGGTCGGGACGAGGTAGAGGTCGTGTACGAGGGTTCGGCGAACGATGTCGCCGCGGTGAAGGCGCTCGACCTGAGTTTCTGAAGCACATCCCCTCGCTGTTACTGGTGTTGCGGATGGTTTCGACGGGGCTGTTGCGACTAGCCTGGGGGCATGGCAGGAAAGACCAGCACCTCCACCGCCAGGGCCGGATCCAGCGGATCCGGCTCCTCGCGCGCGTCCGGTACCTCTCGTAAGTCCGGTACCGGCCGCACGGCTCGAACCGTCACGACACCCAAGAAGCCGACCGCACCGCGCAACCCGGCGACCACGCGGGCAAGCGCATCGTCTCGCGGTAAGGCACCCGCGAGAGGTGCGGCGTCGCGGCGGCCCCCCGCGAAGAAGAAGTCCCGCGGTGCGCTCGACGCGATCGGTCGCGGAATCGCGTCCACGTGGTCGATGGCGGCTCGGGGTGTCGGTGCCACGACACGCACCGTCAGCAAGGCCGCGGACATCGAGCACGGTCACCGACGTGACGGCATCGCCCTCGGGCTCATCGCCGTCAGCGTCGTCGTCGCCGCAAGCGTCTGGTTCAGTGCCGGCGGCCCGGTCGGTGAGTGGATCGAGGTAGGGATCCGTGCCGTCATCGGCGACGCCGGCTACGTCGCACCCGTGCTGGGGGTCGCGATCGCCGTCGTGCTGATGCGTTCCGAGCCTCGCCCCGAGGTCAGACCACGCCTTGTCCTGGGCTCGATACTGCTGGGCTTGCCCGTTCTCGGGCTGTGGCACATGGCGGCGGGGTCACCGACCGACGCCACCGGCCGGTCCGAAGGAGCGGGCTTCGTCGGCTACGTTGCGGGAGGACCCATCGCCGACGGCCTGACGGTGTGGCTCGCCGTACCGTTGCTGCTGCTCGCCGGCCTGTTCGGCGTGCTGCTGCTCACCGGCACCACGGTACGAGACGTACCGGACCGGATGCGGGCACTGTTCGGTACCGACAGTCGAGGCGACGAATACGACGAGTACGACCCGGCCGATTTCGGTTCGGAATTCGGCGACGAGGGCTACGGCGACTACGACTCGAACTTCGACGCCGACGGATACCCGGTGCACGGCACCACCGACCCGTACGACAACTACCCGACCGAGGAGTACATCCCGGTCGTCAAGCCATCACGCGCTCGCAAGACCCCTGCACCGGCACCGGAGGCCCCCACCGAGGTCATGACGCCTGCCGCGGCCGCACCGGTCCCGGTGCCCGAGCCTGCCGCGCCCCCGCGGCCGAAGCCCAAGCCGATCGTCAAGGCCGCCGAACCCAAGCCGGCTGCCGACGACGACAAGATCGTCGTCGATCGCGTCGTCGACGGCGACTACACGCTGCCGTCGTTGTCGCTGCTCATCGACGGTGATCCGCCCAAGACGCGCAGCCAGGCGAACGACGCGATGATCGAGGCCATCTCCGAGGTACTCGAGCAGTTCAAGATCGACGCTGCGGTCACCGGATTCACCCGCGGACCGACGGTCACCCGCTACGAGGTGGAGCTCGGACCGGGCGTCAAGGTCGAGAAGATCACTGCGCTGGCTCGCAACATCGCCTACGCGGTCGCGACCGACAACGTGCGATTGCTCGCCCCGATCCCCGGCAAGTCCGCCGTCGGTATCGAGGTGCCGAACTCGGATCGCGAGATGGTCCGCCTCGCCGATGTGCTGACCGCCCCGTCGACCCGCAAGGATCACCACCCTCTGGTGATCGGCCTCGGCAAGGACATCGAAGGCGATTTCGTCAGTGCCAACCTGGCGAAGATGCCGCACCTGCTGGTGGCGGGATCCACCGGTTCGGGTAAATCGAGCTTCGTGAACTCGATGCTCGTGTCGCTGCTGGCACGGGCGACACCCGACGAGGTCCGGATGATTCTGATCGACCCGAAGATGGTCGAGTTGACGCCGTACGAGGGCATCCCGCACCTCATCACGCCGATCATCACGCAGCCGAAGAAGGCTGCCGCGGCCCTGGCCTGGCTCGTCGAGGAGATGGAGCAGCGCTACCAGGACATGCAGATCAACAAGGTCCGGCACATCGACGACTTCAACAAGAAGGTGCGGTCCGGCGAGATCACCGCACCGTTGGGCAGCGAGCGCGTCTACCGGCCGTACCCCTACATCCTGGCCATCGTCGACGAGCTTGCCGACCTGATGATGACTGCTCCTCGCGACGTCGAGGAAGCGATCGTGCGCATCACCCAGAAGGCGCGCGCCGCAGGTATCCACCTGGTGCTCGCCACGCAGCGTCCGTCCGTCGACGTCGTCACCGGTCTGATCAAGACGAACGTGCCCTCACGTCTGGCGTTCGCCACGTCGTCGTTGACCGACTCGCGAGTCATCCTCGATCAGCCCGGAGCCGAAAAATTGATCGGCATGGGCGACGCGCTGTTCCTGCCGATGGGTGCGGGCAAGCCGACGCGTCTGCAGGGTGCGTTCATCACGGACGAGGAAATCTCGGCCGTCGTCGACTTCGCAAAGAATCAGGCCGAGCCCGAGTACAACGACACCGTCACCGCCGCGAAGGTCTCGGACAAGAAGGACGTCGACCCCGACATCGGTGACGACCTCGACGTGCTGCTGCAGGCCGTCGAACTCGTCGTCACCAGCCAGTTCGGTTCCACGTCGATGCTGCAGCGCAAGCTACGGGTCGGATTCGCCAAGGCAGGACGACTGATGGACCTCATGGAGAACCGCGGCGTCGTGGGTCCGAGCGAGGGCTCGAAAGCCCGCGAAGTACTCGTCAAGCCCGACGAACTCGACGGATTGCTGTGGTCCATCAAGGGCGGGGACCCGGACGAGCAGCCGGCGTCCGAAGAGTTCTGACGGGCTCTACACCTGCGTGAATGGACCATTGCAGCCGTCTGGGCGGTGCAATGGTCCATTCACGCAGAACGGGTGGGCGAGCAGACTCAGGCCGTGAACGCGCCCATCACCGGTGTCCATTCGCGGAAGTCTGCCGACTCGATGAGGTTCTCGACCGCGAAGGGATCCTGGGCGAACAGTGATTCCACGGATGCGGCGTCCGTGCCATCCACGAGCAGCAGAGCGCCGCTGTCGTCGGCGAACGGGCCACTGGAGACGAGCGTCTTCTTCTCCAACAAGTCGGCCAGCCACGCCCGGTGTGCGGCGCGATGGGTGTCGCGGCCCTCGGTGGTCGTGGGGGAGTACGTGTAGGTGACGGCGATCAGGGGCATGGAGCTCACTTCCGGATTCGAGGGGTGTCCGGAGAATTCTGTCAGAGCGAGAGCAGCATGCGCGTGTTGCCCAATGTGTTCGGCTTGACGTAGCTCAGGTCGAGAAACTCTGCGACGCCGGTGTCGTAGGACCGGCACATCTCCGCGTACACCTCGGCAGTGACGGGCGTTCCCTCGATTTCGGAGAAGCCGTGCCGGGCGAAGAAATCCACTTCGAAGGTCAGCACGAACACCTTCTGCAGCGCCAGCTCGCGTGCCACCTCGATGAGTTTGGCGACGATCAGGTGGCCGGCTCCGTGCCCCTTGGCTGCGGGGTCGACTGCCACCGTGCGTACCTCACCCAGGTCTGCCCAGAGCACGTGCAGAGCTCCGCATCCGATGACTTCGCCTGCGCGCTCGGCAATCCAGAACTCCTGCACTGCCTCGTACAGCGTCACCAGGTTCTTCTCGAGCAGGATTCGGCCCGCGTAGATGTCGATCAGCCGCTTGATCTCGGGAATGTCGGAGGTTCGGGCTCGACGCACGACCAGGGTGGCGTCGCCGATGGACGTGCCGTCCACGGTGTCGGAATACTCGTCGGATTCGGGATCGGCAGTGTCGCGACTCGCCCGATTCGGCCCAGAAGTCATGTGGTGAACAGTAGTCACCGATGCAACCGATAAACTTTCCGTGTGTCGTTCAGCGAGCAGTGTCCCCGTCTCGACGGGTCGGTGCTGCCCGAACGCCGACACACCATCGAAGGCCCGGTCCGCGGCCGAGAAGCGGCTTCGTGACCGGCCCGACAGCGCCGGGCCACGGTGTTCCGCCCGGCGGTGCCTCGCCCAGTGCGGGGCTGCCGCACGGCAACGCTGCTCCGGGCGGATCGGACGCCGTCCCGCTGCTCAACATCGCCAATGTGTTGACCGTGCTGCGCATCGCTCTGGTTCCGGTCTTTCTTGCGGCACTCTTCGTCGGAGACGGTCACGACACCTCGTGGCGGTTGGCGGCGACGGCGATCTTCGCCGCAGCGGCCATCACCGACCGGATCGACGGCCAACTCGCCCGCAAGTACGGACTCGTCACCGATTTCGGGAAGATGGCCGACCCCATCGCCGACAAGGCGCTGATCGGCGCTGCCCTCGTCGGACTGTCGATGTTGGGCGATCTGTCCTGGTGGGTGACGGCGATCATCGGGGTACGCGAAATAGGCATCACCGCTGTCCGGTTCGCCGTCATTCGTCACGGAGTCATTCCGGCCGGTCGTGGCGGCAAGGTCAAGACACTGGTCCAGACATTCGCGATCGGCGTGTATCTGTGTCCGCTGCCCAGCGCAGTCGATCCAGTGGCGGTGGCGCTGATGGCTCTGGCGGTTCTGCTGACCGTGTACACCGGCCTGGACTACGTGGTTCAGGCGATTCGGTTGCGCCGGGGTGTGTCCTCGGTGTGAGTGCATTCGACGGGCGTCCACGAGGCGATGCGGGAAGTTACAGTTCTGACAGCCGTGTCGGAGCCCCTTCGGCACGTGTCGGAGGCGACGGGCATATAGGGTCGGGAACCAATCGGGCCGGCTGGGACGTTGACCCTACGACGGCTCCGAACGAACGATACGAACGTGGTCGTCTCGACGGCACAGTCGTCGGCAACAGCACCAACGAGGAGGAGCGAGATGGCGCTGCTATTGCGTGAAGCACTCGGCGACAGTTTGCGGCGTACTCGCGTCGCACAGAGCCGCACCCTGCGTGAAGTCTCGAACACCGCGCGCGTGAGCCTCGGCTACCTCTCCGAGGTGGAGCGTGGTCGCAAGGAAGCGTCGAGCGAACTGCTCGCAGCGATCTGCGATGCTCTCGCCGTTCCTCTCTCCGACGTGATGAGCGACGTGAGTATCACGCTGTCGGATGCATCCACCGCTGCTGTCCGTGCCGAGGAATCGGCTGTGGCCACCCGCATCGACGGAGATACACGAGTCGTGATTCCGGCACCTGCTGCCAGAGCTCTCGCCGCCGCCTAAGATCGAACGAGTAGCCGAAGTCGGCTGCCGGCCCCACCGAATCACCCGAACATCACTGCACTGACAGGTTCATTTCGGTCACTGCGACAGCAGCCGACCCGTACGCGGCCACCGCGGCGCAACAGATGGAGGCAGGACCACCCCATGGCTAATCCTTTCGTCAAGGCCTGGAAATACATGATGGCGCTCTTCAATTCCAAGATCGACGAGAAGGCCGACCCCAAGGTTCAGATTCAGCAGGCGATCGAAGACGCGCAGCGGCAGCACCAGGCGCTGTCTCAGCAGGCGGCGTCCGTCATCGGCAATCAGCGTCAGCTCGAGATGAAGCTCAGCAGGCAGCTGGACGAGGTCGAGAAGCTCAACGCCAACGCGCGTCAGGCCGTGACGCTGGCCGATCAGGCCGCTACTGCGGGTGACGTCGAGAAGGCCACCCAGTACACCAACGCGGCCGAGGCGTTCGCGGCCCAGCTCGTGACCGCCGAGCAGAGCGTCGAGGATCTCAAGGTTCTGCACGACCAGTCTCTGCAGGCCGCCACGCAGGCCAAGAAGGCCGTCGAGCAGAACGCGATGGCCCTGCAATCGAAGGTCGCCGAGCGCACCAAACTGCTCAGCCAGCTCGAGCAGGCGAAGATGCAGGAGAAGGTCAGCGAATCGCTGCGCTCGATGGACAGCACGTTGTCGGCACCGGGAAACACCCCGAGTCTCGATGCGGTACGCGACAAGATCGAGCGTCGTTACGCAGACGCGCTCGGTTCCGCCGAGCTCGCTCAGAACTCCGTGTCCGGACGCATGCTCGAGGTTCAGCAGGCATCTGTGCAGATGGCCGGTCACAGCCGGCTCGAGCAGATCCGTGCCTCCATGGCCGGTGACTCCCTGCCCACGGGTAATTCCGCCGCCAAGCCGTCGATCGCCAAGGCCCCGGACGCAACGCCCGAGCCGCCGGCACAGGCGTGATCGACCGAACGCGAAGTTCGTTCGAGTAGACAGTAGTTCCGACGCATGAGCAACAAGAATCACGAACCCGGCCGGTCGCGTAAGCGGCCGGCCGTTTCGCTGGACAGGGAGACGGTGACAGCCGCCGTTGCCGAATCCGGAGCGGTGGTCCGGTCTCTGGCCGAGACAGCGCGGGCCGCAGGAACCTCACTGCTCGATGCCGCCGGCCGTCGTAAGGATCCACGTGCCAAGCACCTGAAGAAGATTCGACGGGCTCGCCGGCGAAGTATCAGGTTCGGGGCCGCGTCGACGACCACTGCGGTGAGTACTGCGGGGATCGCAGCCTTGTCGGCTCCGGAATGGACTCTGTTCGTCGGTGGTGGTTCTGCCGCGCTCTTGGCCGTTCCTGCTGTGTTCGCCTTCGGTCGTTTGCGGCGACTGCGAGGTCAACCGGTTCCGGTGGGACTGCCCGGCAGGCGTTCGTTACCGCAGCGTGGATCTGCCGCCTTCGAGCCGATGTCACGTTTGGCAGGCGCAGAGCAGAGTCTGTTCGAGCTGCTCGGAATTCTGGCGCGATCGGGCACCATCGCCGCCGAGGACGTCGAAGAGATGATCGGCGTTGCCTCGGATGCGGTGAGGGGCTTGGAAGGTGTTGCCGTCGATATTGCGGCCCTCGAACGTGCGGGAGCGGCAAGCTCGTCGACACGCACGCATCTGCGGCCCGGAATCGAGGCTGCGGCAAGCGATCTCGCTGCCGGAGTGGATCAGTACGAGGATCTCGTCGCCGCTGCAGCACGGATGACCGGACCGGCCGGGTCCACGTCGAAGAACGTGGTGGAATCTCATCGCCGAGAATTGTTGTCTGCCACCGATCGACTGCAAGGGTGGGCCGACGCGCTCACCGAACTCGACGAAATCCGGTCACGACACCGGTGAGAAGATCAGGGTTCACCCCGATGTGTTCGCCGTGATCGGCTGCCAGTATCGACATAACGCGATACGACCCGGTGCGCGTCACACGGTAGGAGCCGTTCATGTTCTGGAAAATTCTCGGATTCATCGTTCTCGTCTGGATCGCACTTGCCTTGCTGGGCAGCATCATCAAGGGCTTGTTCTGGTTGGTCGTGGCCGGGGCCATCGTCTTCGGGCTGGTGTGGCTGTACAAGGCCATCTCCTCCGGTCACGACCGTTCGTCGCTGAAATACTGACTGCCGACCGCGTTACGTGCGCAGTGGGGAATCCGCTCCGACGAACACTCGCAACGCACGCGGCACGCATTCGATCGTGACGGGTAATTCTGCGATGCGTTCGCCGTCTGCGTACGCCACCATGTCGTCGCAGTGCACTGTCACGTTCCGGGCGCTGTAGACCTCGACCTCCGGAAGGTCGACGTGGGCACCCCGATACAACGTCGGCGACAGCGCAAGCAATCGCGTTCGACTCACATCCCGGACGACAGTGATGGCGAACAGCCCGTCGTCCACTCGTGCGGTCGGGCAGATGGCCATGCCGCCGCCGTAGCTGCTGCCATTTCCGACGGCGACGAGAACGGCATCCAGGTGCAGCTCGGCGTCATCCAATTCTATTGTGTAAGAAAGTGTTCGGAGAGCAGCCAACTGCAATATCATGGCCGCGTTGTACCGCACCGGGCCGGCAAGCCACTGCAGGCGGCCGGCGCGCTCGGTGACCAGTGAATCGAAGCCGCTCGACAGGACCGTACCGAACCAGCGCGTCCCGACCCTACCGAGATCTATCGACGTCACGACTCCGTCGACCACGAGATCCGCTGCGCGGGTGGGATCGTCGAGGGGGACCCCGAGCGTCCGGGCCAAATCGTTGCCTGTGCCCGCAGGAATCAGTCCGAGCGGAGTGTCGGTTTCCGCGATCACCTGTAACGCGAGATTGACGACCCCGTCGCCGCCCACGGCAACGACGGCATCCGTCCCGCACCCGACGGCTCGCTTCAACAACTCCAGCGCATCACCCGCCGTTCGGCCCTCGACGGTCGAGACGTCGAGTTCACGCTCGCGCAGACGCGTCACGGCGCGCCGTGCTGCGTGAACTGCTCGACCACCGCCGGCCGTGGGATTGGTCAGAACGGTCACCGATCGCGTCATGCAAGCTCGAATTCGTCGGTCACTCGATCAGCTTGCCAGGGTCGAGGTTTCCTGCGCAGGTCGGCGGCGTGATCGGCACCCGACAATGGCACCGAAGAATACGGACGGACGGGCCGACGGTCACTGTGCAACACGGTGTCGCTGTTACTGTGAGGTATAGTAACGACACGAAATGTTTCCGAGTGAAGTACTTTACTTCCGACCGTTGTGCGAAGGGTGATCTGTGATCGAGCAGCAGGTGTCGACTCCCGCCTCGGTCGAGTCCTCCCTGGAGGCAGCACCCGAGAAGTCGGTGGAGGACACCGTTCTCGACGCCGCACGCTCGTGCATCCTCGAACGAGGAGTCAAGCGCACGACCCTCGCCGAGATCGCACGACGCGCCAAAGTCAGCAGGCCCACGGTGTATCGGCGGTGGGCCGATACCCGAGCAGTGGTGTCGAGCCTGCTCACCCGTGAGATCGCTGCCCTGATTCCCGACTTCGACGCCACCGCGTCCGGACGCGAGCAGATCGTCGTTGCTGTGGTTCAGGCGGGAGATCGAATAAGGCAGCATCCGCTGTTCGTCAAGATTCTGCGGTCGGACTCGGACGTGCTCGCGACCTACATTCTGCACCGCCTCGGTACCAGCCAATCGTTGATCATCGATGCGGTTGCGCGTCTTGTCGAAGCGGGACAACGTGATTCGTCGATCCGCGACGGGGATCCGAATACCCTGGCGACGCTCGTCCTGCTCATGGTCCAGTCCGCCGTCCAGTCCGCCGAGATGGTGTCCGAACGGGTTCCGGGTGGCGAGGTGGTACGCCAGATGGCGGACGCCGTCGACGCCTACCTTCGTCCCGACAAAGCCTGACCGTCGGTGCCGCTGCCCGGCACGATCGGTGATCGTCCAGCGCGGCGATGTGGCACGCTGAGCGCGTGCGAGTAGCAGTGGTGGCCGGCCCGGACCCAGGACATGCGTTTCCCGCTATCGCCTTGTCGCTGTTGTTCGAGCGGGCGGGTGACGATCCGGTCCTGTTCACCGGAAGCCGGTGGGTCGGCGACGCCAGAGCGGCCGGTCTTCGCACGCTCCCACTGGGTGGCCTGCTGCCGCGACCGGAGGACGACGATCTCGATGCCGGGCAGCGCATTCATTCGCGCGCAGCCTTTGTCGCGACAGAACTGTTGCCGGACCTCGAGCGCGAGAACGTCGATCTGGTGGTCTCCGATATTCTCACGGCCGGAGGCGGAATGGCTGCCGAGCGATTGGGAATTCCCTGGGTCGAGCTCTCGCCCCACCCGCTGTATTCGCCATCGAAGGGGTTGCCGCCCATCGGAAGTGGGCTCGCGCCCGGACGCGGTGTTCGGGGTCGTCTTCGCGATACGGTGATGCGCGCGTTGACGGCGCGCTCTATCGCCCGCGGGCAGCAACAGCGCGCCGACGCCCGAGTGAGCATCGGACTACCCGCACGCGATCCCGGGCCGGCTGCTCGGCTCATCGCCACCATTCCCGCACTCGAAGTGCCGCGGCCCGACTGGCCGGGGGATGCCCATGTGGTGGGCCCACTGCTGTGGGAGCCCACCGACGAATTGCTCGACGTCCCCGCCGGCGATACGCCGCTGGTGATGGTGGCCCCGTCGACGGCGTTCACCGGGGCCGAGGGAATGTTGGAGATGGCTCTGAAGGGATTGGACGGCACAGGCGTCCGGGTAGTGGCCTCGGTGCTCGACGGGGGGCCCGACGACGTGCCGGAATGGGCGAATGCCGGACTCGGTCGCCAGGACGAATTGCTGCGCCGCGCCGATGTCGTGGTGTGCGGAGGTGGTCACGGCATGTTGGCCAAGGCGCTCATCCACGGAGTTCCAGTGGTCACCGTGCCGGGCGGCGGCGATCAATGGGAGCTGGCGAACCGGGCCGCTCGGCAGGGGAGTGCCGTACTGGTGCGTCCCGCCACCGCGGGTGCAATTGCCGACGCCGTGTCCGCCGTGCTGTCCGACCCTCGTCATGCGGCGGCAGCGACCTCGGCGGCTGCAGGCGCGCATCACGTCGAGGATCCTGTCTCGGTCTGCCGCGAGGTGCTCGCCGGTAGCGACGCCGAGGGCGGGCGTTAGGCTGATCGATGTGCGTCTGACCGAATTTCGTGAACTGCTCACCGAGGAGTTCGGCTCCGTTCGAGGCAATTCCCTGCTCGCCGATCATGTGCTGTCCGGTATCGGACGGACGGGCGCGCAGGCCATCGAAGACGGTGTCGACCCGCGGGAAGTATGGCGGTCGATCTGTTACGAGTTCGATGTGCCCAAGGAACGTTGGTAGCTCCACCGCATCGGCTCGAGTCGCTCGGCGTGTCGAAAGCCGTGGTAGTTGACTCGAACACGTGTTCGCCTATGCTGATGTCAACGGTTGCTGGCCGGTCTCGAAGAACTTCTTGTCGGTACCCCGTTCTAGCGTTACCGCCAACAAGCTGATCGACAGACACAGCTGAACGAAACGACACAGGGAGCTCACGATGGCTGCATACGACCGCGACAAAGCGCTCGATCTCGCACTCGCGCAGATCGACAAGAATTTCGGTAAGGGCTCGGTGATGCGCCTCGGCGACGAGGTCCGTCAGCCCATCGCCGTCATCCCCACGGGATCGATCGCGCTCGACGTGGCACTCGGCATCGGAGGTCTGCCCCGCGGCCGAGTCATCGAGGTCTACGGTCCTGAGTCCTCGGGTAAGACCACCGTCGCATTGCACGCGGTGGCCAGCGCTCAGCGTGCCGGCGGAATCGCCGCGTTCATCGATGCCGAGCACGCGCTCGACCCCGACTACGCGAAGAAGCTCGGTGTCGACACCGACGCACTGTTGGTCTCGCAGCCCGACACCGGTGAGCAGGCCCTGGAAATCGCCGACATGTTGATTCGCTCCGGTGCCCTCGACATCCTCGTCGTCGACTCGGTGGCCGCACTGGTACCGCGCGCCGAGATCGAAGGCGAGATGGGTGACAGTCACGTGGGTCTGCAGGCTCGTCTGATGAGCCAGGCGCTGCGCAAGATCACCGGTGCCATGAGCAACTCCGGCACCACCGTGATCTTCATCAACCAGTTGCGCGAAAAGATCGGCGTCATGTTCGGTTCCCCCGAAACCACCACCGGTGGTAAGGCATTGAAGTTCTATGCCTCGGTACGTCTGGACATCCGTCGGATCGAGACGCTGAAGGACGGAACCGAGGCCATCGGTAACCGCACCCGTGTCAAGGTCGTCAAGAACAAGGTCGCCCCGCCTTTCAAGCAGGCCGAATTCGACATCATCTACGGCAAGGGCATCAGCCGTGAAGGCTCGTTGATCGACATGGGTGTCGAGCACGGGTTCATCCGCAAGTCGGGCTCGTGGTTCACCTACGAAGGCGATCAGCTCGGACAGGGCAAGGAGAACGCCCGTAAGTTCATGCTCGAGAATCCCGATGTGCGTGACGAAATCGAGAAGAAGATCATGGAGAAGCTGCAGATCGGTGCGGACGTCACCGCAGAGGAGCCCGCAGCTGCTCCGGTCGACTTCTAACCTGGGTTCGCTGTGCAGCAGCGAGACAACGGCGGCGGCACCGAAGCGCAGGCGAAAGACGTCTGCCTTCGGCTGCTGACCGACCGGGCACGCAGCAGACACGAACTCGAAGCCAGCTTGTCCAAGAAGGGTTTCACCCACGAGGTCTCCACCGCAGTGCTCGACCGACTCGAGAAGGCGAAACTCGTCGACGACGAGTCGTTCGCGGAGCAGTGGGTTCAATCTCGGCACAAGTACTCCGGCAAGGGCAAACGCGCCCTGAGCATGGAGCTGCGGAACAAAGGCGTCAGCAACGAGTTGGCCGTGAACGCCCTGGATCTGATCGATGCCGAAGACGAGCGTCAGCGTGCTGCGGAGTTGGTGCGCAAACGATTCCGAACACTGCATCTGCCGGATCCGAACGGGCCCGACGCACGAGCCGAACGCGACAAAGTGGTGCGCAAGTTGGTCGGGATGCTGGCCCGCCGCGGCTACTCGCAGGGAATGGCATTCGCCGTGGTCAAGGAACAACTCGATCGCGCAGGAGCCGACACCGAAGACTTCGACGGCCCAGATTCGATGTGATCGTCCACATCGAGTTCAGGTAGTCGAGAAACAGTATGGCCCGCAACACCATCGGTGTTGCGGGCCATACTGCTGTGCAGCCGAACGGTGCGGAGCTCAGGCCGCTTGACCGCCGTCGAGCGCAGGCACGACAGCGGCGTTGCCGCCCTTACGCTTTCGCGATCGCAGACGCCGCTCGACCACGGTCGCCAGTTTCGTCAACGCCGAGTTGATGATGATCATGATGACGGCGACGATGATCAGCGACGGGAGGTAGTTGCTGTAGAACGCGCCGACCTGCTGACCGGAACGGACTACTTCGACGTACCCGATGATGTATCCCAGCGCCGAGTCCTTCAGTGCCACCACCATCTGCGAGATGATGGCGGGCAGCATCGCGGTCACGGCCTGGGGGAGCAGTACCAGGGTCATGACCTGGCTCTTGCGCATGCCCAGCGCCGAGGCGGCTTCGCGCTGACCCTTCGGCAGTGAATTGACTCCGGCACGTACGATCTCGGCGATCACCGATCCGTTGTACAGAGTGAGGCCGGTGACCACCGCGGCCAACGCCAGGTACTTGACCTTGAAGACCTCGTAATCGGCGTACACCGCGTACAGGAAGATCATCAGGATCAGCACGGGAACTGCACGGAACAATTCGACGATCGCACCGCTGACGATCCGTACAGCGCGGTGATCCGAGAGGCGGCCGATGCCGAGGACGGCACCGAGAATCAGGGCGAACACGATCGACAATGCCGCCGCGACCAGAGTTCCCTGAATACCGGGCAACAGATACGTGGTCCACGTTGTCGATTCGAGGAACGGGTCCCACTTCTCGGCAGTGAGCTGCCCCTTCGAGTCGAGGGCGCGGTAGATCAGAAATGCGATTCCGAGCGAGATCACCGCGACGACGACAGTCAGAATGCGGTATCGCAGTACCGCTTTGGGTCCGGGAACGTCGTACAGAACTGCTACTGCATCACTCATCATGACACCGCCAATCGCTTGCTGATGTAGCCGAACAGCAACCCGGTCGGGAGCGTCAAGATCATGAAGCCGAGCGCGAAGATTCCGCCGACGACGAAGATCGCGGCCTCGTTCTCGATCATGTTCTTCATCAGGAACGACGCCTCGGCGACGCCGATGACCGATGCGATGGTCGTGTTCTTCGTCAACGCGATCACGACGCTTCCCAGCGGGCCGACCACCGCGCGGAACGCCTGAGGAAGAACGACGATCGAGATGTTCTGGGTGAACGTCATTCCCAGCGAGCGGCCCGCTTCGGCCTGCCCCACCGGGACGGTGTTGATGCCCGATCGCAGTGACTCGGCCACGAACGACGCGGTGTAGATGCTCAGCCCGAGGATCGCCAATCGAAAGTTGTTGTCGTCGAGTGACGTCGGTGAGGACTCCGACGCCAGAGAAACGCCCATTGTCTGATATAGCCCGAACGAGGTGAACAGAATGATCAGGGTCAAGGGGGTGTTACGAAAGATGGTGACGTACGTCGCCGCAATTCCGCGCGCAATCGGAATGGGTGATACGCGCATCGCGGCGATGATCGTTCCGATGACCAACGCACCGACGAGGGATGCCAACGTCAGGTAGATGGTCGAGAGGAACGCGTCGATCAGTTGATCGCCGTACTTGCTCAATAGGTTCACGGTGCTTGTTGATCCTCACGGCTCGGCGAGATCGAGCCGTCGTGTCCCGCCCGCGACGAGCGGGACACGACGGCGTGGTCGATCAGTAGCAGTCGATCAGTAGCGGTCGACGGTGGGCGGGCTCGGCAGCGGGTAGCCCGACGCGCCGACGGTGTCGTTGAACGCCTGCTCCCAGGCACCGCTGGTCACCATCTCTTCGATGGCGTCGTTGATCTTGTTGCGTCCGTCGGTGTCGTCCTTGTTCAGGCCGATGCCGTAGTTCTCCGTGGTGAAGGGCTCACCGACCACCTTGAACTGACCGGGGGACTGAGCGGCGTAACCGGCAAGGATGATGTCGTCGGTGGTGACGGCGTCCACGGTGCCGTTGCGCAGTGCTTCGACGCAGGCGGAGTAGGTGTCGAACGGCTGAAGCTGGACTCCCGGGTACTCGTCGGCGATGTTCTGTGCCGGGGTGGAACCGGTGACCGAGCACAGCTTCTTGCCCTCGAGTGAATCGGGACCGGTGATGTCGGTGTTGTCCTGCTTCACCAGGAGCGACTGACCTGCCACGAAGTACGGTCCGGCGAAGCCGACCTTCTCCTTGCGGGTGTCGGTGATGGAGTAGGTGGCGACGATGTAGTCGACCTCACCGTTCTGGATCAGCGTCTCGCGCTGCGCGGACGGGGATTCCTTGAATTCGATGTTCGCCTCGTCGACACCGAGCTTGCCTGCGACGTACTTGGCCACCTCGACGTCGAAGCCGCTGAACGAGCCGTCCGGATTGCGGAGGCCGAGGCCCGGCTGATCGAACTTGATGCCGACGATGAGGCTGCCGTTCTCGGCGCTGCTCGAGATGGTGCGCGCTTCTTCGCCGCCGCCACAGGCGGTGGCGACGATGGACAGAGCGGCGATGGCGACACCGAGGCGAAGCGGTCGGGTGATTCTCACAGTGAATGTCCTTCGGATAGGTCGTACGTACGGGGACGAGCGGTGAATCTGATCAGTGACCGAGGATCTTGCCGAGGAAGTCCTTGGCGCGTTCGGACTTCGGGGACTTGAAGAAGGTTTCGGGATCGGTGTCCTCGACGACGGCACCGTCGGCCATGAAGATGACTCGGTCGCCTGCCTTGCGGGCGAAGCCCATCTCGTGGGTGACGACGAGCATTGTCATGCCCTCCTTGGCCAGCGAGGTCATGACGTCGAGTACCTCGTTGACCATCTCCGGATCCAGGGCCGAGGTGGGCTCGTCGAAGAGCATCACTTTGGGGTTCATGGCGAGTGAGCGGGCGATGGCCACGCGCTGTTGCTGACCACCCGACAGCTGAGCCGGGTACTTGTCTGCCTGGTTGGCGATGCCGACGCGTTCGAGCAGAGCCAGTGCGCTCTTCTCGGCCTCGTCCTTCTTGAGCTTTCTCACCTTCATCGGTGCCAGCATGACGTTCTGCAGAATGGTCTTGTGTGCGAAGAGGTTGAACGACTGGAACACCATGCCGACATCCGCACGCAGTGCAGCGAGGGCCTTGCCCTCGGCGGGGAGTAGATCCCCGTCGACCTCGATGGCACCGGAATCGATCGGCTCCAACCGGTTGATCGTCCGGCACAGCGTCGACTTGCCGGATCCGGACGGACCCACGACGATGACGACCTGGCCGGCCGGCACTTCGAGATTGATGTCCTTGAGTACGTGCAGATCACCGAAGTGCTTGTCGACGGATTTGAGCGAGATCATCGAAGGGGCGCCCGGCGGTGGTGTCGCTGCCGGGGCGTCGGTGGCGTGCGTCATAGGTGGAAACCCTATGCGTAGTTTCCTCGCCGACCGGCGTTTTCGCCCGCAGTCTTCGATTATGTAATGGAAACTTTACTGTCGGCACGCATAGCGCCTGCACAGTCCGCGGAGGGCCCCGTGACCCCGGCGTGTCCGCCCGTGCGATGGACGTACCCTGAAGAGGTGCAAACGAGTGTTTTTTCGACCGTGGACGTGACCGATCGCGGGAGCGTCGACCCCGAGACGGCCAGTGCCCCATCGGCGGCAGGCGCCCGCAGCTACGAGGTGCGCACACACGGCTGCCAGATGAACGTTCATGATTCCGAACGCCTGTCCGGGCTGCTCGAAGAGGCCGGTTACGTGCCCGCCGACGCCGGTACCGACGCAGATCTCGTCGTGTTCAACACGTGCGCTGTACGCGAGAACGCGGACAACAAGCTGTACGGAAACCTCGGCATGCTCCGGCCCGCGAAGACGCGGAACCCCAACATGCAGATTGCCGTCGGCGGTTGCCTGGCTCAGAAGGACCGCAACACCGTCGTGGACAAGGCTCCGTGGGTGGACGTGGTCTTCGGTACGCACAACATCGGGTCGCTGCCGGTACTGCTCGAGCGCGCCCGGCACAACGAGCAGGCTCAGGTCGAGATACTCGAGTCTCTCGACGCCTTCCCGTCCACCCTGCCGGCCAAGCGGGAGTCCGCGTACGCCGGCTGGGTATCGATTTCGGTGGGCTGCAACAACACCTGCACGTTCTGCATCGTTCCGGCGCTGCGCGGCAAGGAGATCGACCGCAGGCCGGGCGACATCCTTGCCGAGGTACAGGCTTTGGTGGACCAGGGCGTGCTCGAGGTGACGCTGCTGGGGCAGAACGTCAACGCCTACGGTGCCTCGTTCGCCGACCCCGATCTGCCTCGCGACCGCGGGGCGTTCGCCGCGCTGCTGAACGCGTGCGGATCCATCGAAGGACTCGAGCGAGTGCGGTTCACGTCTCCGCATCCGGCCGAGTTCACCGACGACGTCATCGAGGCGATGGCATCGACCCCGAACATCTGTCCCACGCTGCACATGCCGCTGCAGTCCGGCTCGGACCGAATCCTCAAGGCGATGCGCAGGTCCTATCGACAGACGAAGTTCATGGGCATCATCGACAAGGTTCGCGCGGCCATGCCGCACGCGGCCATCACCACCGACATCATCGTCGGTTTCCCCGGCGAGACCGAAGAAGATTTCGAGCAGACCCTCGAGGTGGTGCGGCGTGCGAAGTTCGCCAACGCGTACACCTTCCAGTACTCCAAGCGCCCGGGCACCCCGGCGGCCGACATGCCCGATCAGGTACCGAAAGAGGTTGTACAGGAACGGTATCTGCGGTTGATCGCGTTGCAGGAGGAGATCGTCCTGGCCGCGAATCAGGCCCTGATCGGCACCGAGGTCGAATTGCTCGTCGCCACCGGTGAGGGGCGCAAGAACAACGCAACTCATCGGATGAGCGGACGCGCCAGGGACGGCCGACTGGTGCACTTCGCCGTCGACGCCGAGCGGGCGGGCGACATTCGCCCGGGCGACGTCGTCACGACGACCCTCACCGCCGCGGCCCCGTACCACCTGATCGCCGACGCCGGAGTGCTGACGCACCGACGGACCGCGGCAGGCGACGCCCACGAACGCGGCATCATGCCGAAGACGGCCCCGATCGGGGTCGGTCTCGGACTTCCCTCGATCGGTGCCCCGGCACCGCTTCCGGTTCAGACAGGATGCACCGTATGACAGACACAGATGGACCCGATCGCGTCGTACCCTCGCGAACCGCCGAGGAACTCGGACGAACCGAGCGAGCGGTGATGACCGAGCTGGATCCGGGAGCGCGAGCCATGGTGGTGGCCGGTCTTGTGCTGGTTCTGTTGGTCACGTTCGCGTTGCCGCACACCGGATCGGCCACCGGATTCGACGTGCTGACGGGCAGCGACGCAGCGGTCGCGGAATCGATTGCCCTGCCGTCGCGCGTTTTCGTCGTGCTGGTGCTGACGTTCGGTGTGGTGATGTCGGTGCTCGCGCTGGTCACCCGCGTCTGGGCGCTGGCCTGGGCCGCCCTCGCCGGGTGTGCGGTGTCGTCGGTGTACGGGATGCTCTCGATCTGGACGCGGCAGACCGTGCCGGACAACCTGCAGGGCGGCGGACCGGGCATCGGTCTCGTCATTGCGTGGATCGCGGTGATGGTGCTGACGTTCCATTGGCTCAAAGCCGTATGGAACAAGACCAACTCTCAGCTCGCCGCTCAGGAACAGCGCCGTATCGCGGCGGCGTCGGGCGAGCAGAAGCTACGCCTGTGGGACGGCCACTCGAACCCCTGAGTTCGTGTGGCCGCCCGCACTGCAGGTCACAACTCGTCGACGGCACTTTCCGCGGCATCGGCCCATTCACGCCACTGCTGGGCCTGCGCACGCGCCCGTTCGGCGTCCTTGGTCTTGCCTGCCGCCGTCGCCTTGGCCGCTTGATCCTCGAACTGGGCCACTCGCTCACGGAACTGAGCCGCGCGGGCAACCGCCTCGGGGTCGGACCGACGCCACTGAGACTCCACGGCGTCGTGGACGGTCTTCTCGATCGCGCGGAGCTTGCCTTCGAGTTCCTGCATCTTCTCGCGCGGAACCTTGCCGATGGCGTCCCACTTGTCCTGCAGATCACGCAGCGCCGCACGAGCAGCGTCGAGGTCCTTGCTCGGATCGATATGTGTCTTCGCCAACAACGCTTCCTTGGCCTCGGCGTTGGCCTCGAATTCCGCGTCGCGCTCCGACGCCGCGGCGTTGCGTGCCGCGAAGAACACGTCCTGGGCGGCCTTGAAGTTCTTCCACAATGCGTCGTCGGCGTCCCGCGGAGCTCGGCCCGACGCTTTCCACTCCACCAACAGGTCTCGGAATGCGGCTGCAGTGGGACCCCAATCGGTGGACGAGGACAACGCTTTTGCGCGCTCGACCAGCTCTTCCTTGCGGGTCTTGGCTGCTCCTCGCTCCCGATCGAGATCGGCGAAATGCGCACCACGACGCCGGTTGAAGTTCTCCCTGGCCTTCGAGTACCGCTTCCACAGCGCATCGTCGATCTTTCGATCCACCCCGCGGATCGTCTTCCATTCGTCCAGAATTTCGCGCAGCCGATCCCCGGCATGCTTCCACTGCGTCGATTCACTGCCGATCTGCTCGGCTTCGGCGGCGAGGGCTTCCTTGCGGGCAGTGTGCTCGGCGCGTTCGAGCTCTTTCTCCTGCTTGGCGACCGCCGCTGCTGCGTCGGAGTGCTCGACGACGGCGTGGAGTCGGCGAGCCAGCAGATCGAGGTCGCCGATCACCGCAGCCGTCGGAAGGCTCTCCAGCAGCGCCGAGGCCGCAGCCTTGGTTTTCTTGGCATCACCGGTACCCGACGTCAGTCGGGCTTCGAGCAGTCCGACCTCGGTGGCCAGATCGTCGTAGCGCCGCCCGAAATGCGCGAGGCCTTCCGCTGCGTCGCCCGCTTGCCAGGAGCCGACCTGACGCTCGCCGTCCGAGGTGCTCACCCACGCGGTGCCGTCGTCGTCGACCCGGCCGTACTTGCTCGGATCGCTCGCCGGCGCGACCACGGTGGGCACATGCGCGGCCGTCGGGTGTGGCTTGGCTGCCGAGGAGCCACCGGGGCGGGGTGCGCCGGGACGAGGAGAAGCAGAACTCGGTCCGCCGGGCTTCGGTCCGCCGCCGGGCTTGGGGCCGCCACCTGGCTTGGGTCCTCCGGTCGAAGGTGTAATGGTCGCGTCACCACCGGAATGATCGGCGGGTGCAACCGACGACGGGGCGTCGGGGGTGGTGGGGGTACCGGCGTTCGGGTCGGTCATTGTTCCTCATCTCTGCCGCGCGTCACGGCTGCCTACGATCGCGATCTGGACACCATTGAACTCGGTGACGACCGATCGGACCATTGAAACAGCTCAGACGGTTCGAGGTGGACTCGTCCGGCCAAGTCGCGTCACCGACTAGCGTGATACGTGTGTTCTGTGCCGCGGCCCTGGTGCCCTCTCCGCCGTTACTGGTCCCCGAACTGATGGGCCGGGCAGCAGCCGAGGCAACCGAGCTTCGGGCCGCTGCTGTGTCTGCTGTCGAGCAGCTGTCCGCGGTGGCCGACCGGTGGCTCGCGGTCGGCGTCGACGACGGCGAGGGGCGGTACGACGAGACGACGGTCGGCACCCTGCGTGGGTACGGCGTCGATGTGGAGGTGCGGCTGTCCGGTTCGCCGGCACGGTCCGGGCCGGACCCCGAGTTGCCGCCGGCGGTTCTCCTCGCCGGCTGGCTGCGCGGTGCGGCGGCGGCCGACAGGGCAATCGAGGTCCGCACGGTACCCGCGGACGCGAGCGCACGGTGGTGCTCGCACACCGGGATGGAACTGCGCCGCGAACTCGACGCGTCCGACGACAGGTGGGGAGTGTTGGTGCTGGCAGACGGCGCGAACACCCTCACCCCGAAGGCACCGGGGTCGTTCGATTCGCGCGCCGCGGACGTGCAGCGTCGCATCGACGATGCTCTTGCCACCGCCGACGTCGACGCCCTCGCGGAGCTCGACGAGGGCCTCTGCGCAGCGATCGGCGTGCGGGGCCGACCGGCCTGGCAGATGCTCGCAGCACTCGCGGGAACCGACGCCGTCTCGACGACCGAGCTGTATCGGGGCGCACCGTTCGGTGTCGGATACTTCGTCGGGCTCTGGTCCCGTGGCTGACGAAACCGGGGCGACCGCCGAGGATTCGGCCACGACACCGGTGGCAGTGATCGGACCGACCGCTGCGGGCAAATCGGACCTGGCGCTGGACCTGGCCGAGGAGCTGGGCGGGGAGATCGTCAACATCGACGCGATGCAGCAATACCGGGGGATGGACATCGGTACCGCGAAAGTGACCGTGCCGGAGCGCCGCGGCATCGTGCACCATCAGCTCGATGTGCTCGAGGTCACCGATATCGCGACGGTGGCGCGTTACCAATCGGCTGCCGTCGCCGACGTCGAGAACATTCGATCCCGTGGCCGTCGGCCGATCATCGTGGGCGGTTCGATGATGTACGTCCAATCACTGCTCGACGAATGGGCCTTTCCCGCCACGGACCCGGTCGTCCGGGCCAAGTGGGAGGCGGTGCTCGAACGCGACGGAGTCGACGCGATCCACCGCGCTCTGACGGAGGTCGATCCGGACGCTGCCGCGTCGATCCTGCCCACGGACGGACGGCGGATGGTGCGGGCCTTGGAAGTGGTCGAATTGACCGGTCGGCCTTTCGCAGCCTCGGCCCCGGTCATCGGTGAACCGCGCTGGGGCACGGTGGTGCTCGGCGTCGACCGTGAGACCGCAGAGTTGGACGAGAGGATCGATCTGCGTACTCGGCGCATGTTCGATTCCGGGTTGCTCGACGAGGTCGAAGCGTTGCTGGATCTCGGCCTGCGCGACGGAGTGACGGCGTCACGGGCGATCGGATACGCCCAGGCGCTCGATGTGCTGGCCGGGGAGTACGACGTCGACCATGCGCGTGAGCGGACGTTCATCGGCACCAGGCGCTATGTGCGTCGCCAGCGGTCGTGGTTCCGCCGCGACGAACGAGTGCGGTGGCTCGACGGCGCATCGCCCACCCTGCGGTCGGATGCGCTGTCCGCGATCGAACTCGGCTAGGTCGGTCCCCGTAGACTCGCCGACATGGAATTCGCCAAGGGCCACGGAACGCAGAACGATTTCGTCGTGCTGCCGGATCCCGGTGCCGAGCTCGAACTCACCAGGTCGGCGGTCGCGGTGCTGTGTGATCGACGGCAGGGGATCGGCGCCGACGGGGTACTGCGTGTCGCGCGCGCCGGGGTGCTGCGGGACGCGGGTGTGCTCGATCGAATCCCGGCCGGTGTCGAGGCCGAGGACTGGTTCATGGACTACCGCAACGGTGACGGCACCATCGCCGAGATGTGCGGAAACGGGGTCCGAGTCTTCGCGCACTACCTGCGAGTCCACGATCTCGAGCAGCGCGATCAGTTCGTGGTCGGCTCTCGCGCAGGCGCACGTGCGGTGACGGTGCACTCGTACGACGAGACCGATGCCGACGTGACCGTGGCCATGGGCGACGTCACCCTGCTGGGTTCGAGCGCGACGACCCTGGCCGGTGCAGCGTACGAGGGGATCGGTGTCGATGTCGGGAACCCGCATCTGGCCTGCGTCGATCCCGCGCTGAACCGCACCGCGTTGCGGGCGCTGGACTTCACGGCTCCGCCGACTCTCGATTCCGAGTTCTTTCCCCACGGTGCGAACGTCGAGATTCTGACCCGGCTCGACGACGGTGCAGTCGAGATGCGCGTCTTCGAACGCGGCGTCGGAGAGACACGCTCGTGTGGCACCGGAACCGTCGCTGCCGCCGCTGCCGCGCTCAGTTACGAGGGGCTCGAGACCGGAGACGTGAGTGTCGGTGTGCTCGGCGGTCGGGTCCGAGTGTCCATCGACCACGTCGGTGCAACCCTGCGCGGACCGTCGGTACTGCTCGCCCGGGGAGAGGTCGACGACCGTTGGTTCGCCGGGCAGTCCTGACCGTCGCGCCGGCTCCGAGCGAAACCCGCGTGCACACGCTGGGCTTTTCGTGGATCATGGGAGTTGTATGACGAACTCACATGAAACATCACCTGCGGGCGAACCGGTCGACCATGATGCCGACGGTTCACCCGATACCGCATCTGCATGGACCCGCGAGGAGTCCGACGCATGGTCGAGGCGGATGGCGCGCTCACCCCTCGACGATGACTCCCCGTCCTCGGGCGATATGCAACTCGAGGAGCGGACTGCGCTGCGACGAGTCGCCGGACTGTCGACCGAGCTCGCCGACGTCACCGAGGTCGAGTACCGGCAGTTGCGCCTCGAACGCGTCGTACTGGTCGGAGTATGGACCACCGGTACTGCGGCACAGGCCGAATCCAGCATGACCGAACTGGCCGCGCTCGCCGAGACTGCAGGCTCCGAAGTACTCGAGGCGCTGATGCAGCGTCGGGACAAACCCGACGCGGCAACCTACATCGGCTCGGGCAAAGCCAAGGAACTGCGCGACATCGTGCTCGCGACCGGGGCCGATACTGTGATCTGCGACGGCGAACTGACGCCCGCCCAGCTCAATGCGCTGGAAAAGGTCGTCAAGGTCAAGGTCATCGATCGAACCGCACTGATCCTCGACATCTTCGCGCAGCACGCGACGTCACGAGAAGGCAAGGCACAGGTCGCCTTCGCCCAGATGGAATACATGTTGCCCAGGCTCCGCGGCTGGGGTGAATCCATGTCGCGTCAGGCCGGCGGACGCGCCGGTAGCAACGGCGGCGTGGGTCTTCGTGGACCGGGTGAGACGAAGATCGAGACCGATCGCCGACGCATCCGTGAGCGCATGGCCAAGCTCCGCCGTGAGATCAAAGGCATGAAGCAGGCTCGCGACACCAAACGCGAGCAGCGGCTCAGTGGCACGGTGCCGTCGATCGCGATCGTCGGATACACCAATGCGGGCAAGTCGAGTCTGTTGAACGCGCTGACCGGTTCCGGTGTGCTGGTTCAGAATGCGCTGTTTGCAACCCTCGATCCGACGACGCGGAAGTCGACGCTCGAAGACGGCCGCGCGATCGTGCTGACCGATACCGTCGGATTCGTCCGGCATTTGCCGACCCAGCTGGTCGAGGCCTTCCGCTCCACACTGGAGGAAGTGACCGACGCCGACCTGTTGCTGCACGTGGTCGACGGTTCCGATCCGCTACCGATCGATCAAATCAAAGCAGTACGCGAAGTGATCACCGAGGTGGTCCGCGAGCAGGACGCGAAGATGCCACCGGAGTTGTTGGTGGTCAACAAGATCGACGCCGCAGATCCGGTCCAGCTGACGCAGTTGCGTGGCCTGCTCGACGGCGCACGATTCGTCTCGGCCAAGACCGGTGAAGGCATCGATGCGCTGCGGGATCACCTCGGCGACATACTGTCCGAGCCCGATGTGTTGGTCGACGTTCTCGTCCCGTACACCCGCGGCGACCTGGTCGCCAGGATCCACACCGATGGCCGAATAGTGCAGTCGACGCACGAGGCGGACGGCACGCGCGTCGAAGCTCGTGTGCCGCAATCACTTGCGGCCGCCCTCGTCGAGTTCACCGCGACCGTACCCAGCGCCTGAGTTCGGTGAATCCGCGCGCAGTGGTGCGTGGTGGCGCCGCGGCCGTGGTCGGCACGGCGATCGTGCTGACTTGTGCTTCGACCGCCCTGGCCGCGCCGGTCGACGTTGTAACCTACTGTCTACCAACCGATCCCGGACTCGAAGAGCTGTCCGGTGCGACGGTGCTCGACGGCACCGTGTACGGGATCGGCGACAGCGGTGCCGACGATCGGGTCGCGGTGCTCGACGCGAACTGTGCGGTGCAGCGTTGGATCGACGTTCCCGTCGACCCGTACGACGTGGAGGACATGGCGTCGTACGACGGTTCACTGTGGTTGGCCGACATCGGCGACAATCAGTTGCGCCGCGACACTGTGGCACTGACGCGAATGGACCCGGAAACAGGCGCGGGCGAGCTGTATCGACTGGCCTACCCCGACGGCGCACACGACGCCGAGACACTGCTCATCGAACCCGGCGGTCGGCCGGTGATCGTCACCAAGGAACTCTCGGGTGTCAGCGGGGTGTACGTACCGACCGGAGACGAATCCGTCACCGATCTGAGCAGTCCGGGCCCGACGCCGCTGCGCAAGGTCGGTGAGATGGCTTTCACGGCCACCGGTACGGCCGGTGGGCCGCCGTTCGTGGTCGGCTCGATTCTGGCGACCGGGGGAGCGGTGAGTGCAGACGGATCGACCGCCGTGGTGCGCACGTACACCGATGCGTATGTGTTCCGTCCGCCCGACGGGGACGTCGCGTCGGCGCTGGTCGACCCCACCTCACCCCGAGCCGTCGTCGCGCTACCGGCTCAGCCGCAGGGCGAGGCGGCGACGTTCCTGGACGACGGTTCCGTTCTGCTCGCGTCGGAAGCCGGGTTCGCACCGACCGACGGAACGCTGCCGCCCATTTTGAAGATTCCGAACCTGACGTCGGTGGAGCTGTCGACACCATCAACCGCCTCGGTTGCGCCGGCGTCGCCGACCCGCGATTCTGCTGCTCCTGCGGCACCCGCACAGACGACGACAGCGACGGACTCGGAATGGAAATTCCGAGCTGCCGTCGCTGCCGGGGTGGTGCTGATCGCCGGAGCGGTGGGATTCACCGTCCGGCGATCGATGCGCTCTGGTTAGGCGTCCAGATCTGCTTCGACGAGTGCTGCAACTTTGTCGAGTGCTGCTTGGTCGTCGCTGGTGACGGTGACTTCGGTGCCCTTGGTGGCGCCGAGGGTCATGATCATCAGCGCCGAACCGGCGTCCACCGGCTCGGAGTCCGCTGTTGCCAGCGTGACGTCGACTCCGGCTTCGGCTACGGCATCGGCGATCAGTGCTGCGGGGCGGGCGTGCAGGCCGATCGAGGATCCGACTGCGACTGTGGTGCTGGGCATGTGCTGCTCCTTGCGTAGTGGGTTCGTTGGATCGTATCGAGCGTCAGACGGTGGCGAGTGCCGGGTCGAGTTCGGCGTCGGTCGGTGCGTTCTTGCCCTTGATGAACTGCTTGGCGGAGACCACCAGGAATGCGGAGACGATGGTGCCCACGGCCAGCGAGACGATGAACCACAGGATGTTTCCGATGGCGAAGAACACGAAGATCCCGCCGTGGGGCGCGCTGAGGGTGACGTTGAAGGCCATGATCATGGCACCGGTGACTGCGCCGCCGGCCATCATCGAGGGGATGACGCGGAACGGATCGGCCGCGGCGAACGGGATGGCGCCCTCGGAGATGAATGCTGCTCCGAGGAACCATGCAGCCTTACCGTTCTCGCGCTCGGCCTCGGTGAACAGACGCGAACGAACGGTCGAGGCCAGTGCCATGGCCAGGGGCGGCACCATTCCGGCCGCCATGACCGCTGCCATGATGCGCAGTGAGGCGGTGTCGGTGACCGACAGGCCTGCAGTGGCGAAGGCGTAGGCCGCCTTGTTGACCGGTCCGCCGAGGTCGAAGCACATCATCAGGCCGAGAATGATGCCGAGGATGATGACCGAGGAACCGCTGAGTCCGTTGAGCCAGTCGGTCAGTCCATTGGTGATCGCGGCGAGCGGCTTGCCGAGCAGCAGGAACATGATCGCGCCGACGATGAGGGTGGCGAACAGCGGGATGATGACAACCGGCATCAGGCCACGCAGAACCGCGGGGATCTTCCACTTGCTGATCCACAGTGCGACGAAGCCGGCGATCAGGCCACCGACGAGACCGCCGATGAAGCCTGCGCCCACCAACACGGCCACTGCGCCGGCGGTGAAACCTGGTGCCAGACCTGGTCTGTCGGCTATGGCATAGGAAATGTAACCGGCCAGCGCGGGCACCAGGAAGCTGAAGGACAGCGCGCCGATCTGGAACAGCACGGCACCGAGGTAGGCGGCGATTCCGCCGTCGGGCAGCGAAGTGATGGAGTTGTTGACGACGATGTCCTCGGCGACATCCTTGATTTCGTACCCACCGAGCAGGAATCCGAGGGCGATCAGGAGTCCACCGGCGGCGACGAACGGAATCATGTAGCTGACACCGGTCAGCAGGATCTGACGCAGGCGGGTGCCCCATCCGAGCTCACCGGCAGAGTCGGTGGAGCCGGCCGCGACAGCGGTGCCGCCGACGCGAGCAGCATCCGGATTGAGAGCTGCGCGGAGCGCTTCGGTGACCATGACGTCGGGCTCGTTGATGGCGCGCTTGACGCCGGAAGAGATGACGGGCTTACCGGCGAATCGCTCACGGCCCTTGACGCCCACGTCGGTGGCGAAGATGACGGCCTCGGCACCGGCGATGAGTGCGGGGTCGAGGGGCGTGCTGCCGCTCGAGCCCTGAGTCTCCACGTGCACCGTGACACCCGCGCGCTCGCCTGCGGCGACGAGTGAATCGGCAGCCATGTAGGTGTGCGCAATTCCGGTGGGGCAGGCGGTGATTGCCACGATGTGCTTGGGCGAGGCGGATGTTGCCGTCTCGGGGGTGGCTGCAGGCGCACTGTGCTTCGCGGTGTCGACCGGCGCAGCTGCAGCGGTTGCGGCAACCGGCTTGGCGGCCGGGTTGATGACTCCGTCGACCAGCGAGACGATCTCGGCGGGCGAGGACGCGTTGCGCAGTGAGGTGACGAATTCGGGCTTGACCAGTGCCCGAGCCAGGCTGGAGAGCAGCTTCATGTGCGCCGAACCGGCTCCGGCCGGTGCAGCGATGAGGAAGACGAGGTCGGCGGGGCCGTCGGGGGCGCCGAAGTCGACCTTGGGGTTCAGGCGGGCGAAGCCGAGCGAGGCGCTCGTGACCGCCTCGGAACGGCAGTGCGGAATTGCGATGCCGCCGGGCAGGCCGGTGGCCGACTGGGCTTCGCGCGCAAGGGCTGCGTCGCGCAGGGCGTCGGTGTCGGTTGCGCGACCCGCGTGGGCCAGCACGCCTGCGAGGCGTTCGATGACGGCAGCTTTGGATTCGCCCAGATCGGCGTCGAGTAGGATCAGATCCTCGGCGATGATCGGCTGATCTTCGGTGGGGGTGGACATGGGGGCTCCTAGAGACGGTTCGAAGAAGGGGAGAGCGTGGACGGGGTGACGGACGTGGAGATGTCGAGCGCGCGAACCGTCACCGAAGTCGGATGGGTCTGCTCGGGCAGGGGAAGCGTGGTGCCTGGAAGTGCGGTGGCTGCCGTTCCGTAGGCGACGGCGCGGCGAAGTTTGTCTGCGTCGGAACAGTTCTCGACGTCGGCCAGAATGTAGCCGGCCAGCGAGGAGTCTCCTGCGCCGACGGTGCTGACGGCCGTGATCGGAGGTGGGCTGGCGTACCAGGCACCGCCCTGGGTGACCAGGACTGCTCCGGCGCTGCCGAGCGTCGCCAGTACGGCACCCACTCCTCGGCCGAGAAGAATCGTTGCGGCGGCGACGGCGGCCGATGGATCACCCTGTGCTGCAGCGCTTTCCAGCTCCTCGGAATCGTACCCGGTGAGCTGGGCGAGTTCCTCCGAGTTGGGCTTGATCAGGTCGGGTGCCGATTCCGGAAACCGATCTGCGAGAGCGAGCAGCGGCTCGTCGGAGGTGTCCACCGCAACTTTGGCCGTGGTAGCGCGAAGGGCGACAACCAGTTCCGCGTACCACTCGACGGGCAGGCCGGGAGGAAGCGAACCCGACAGCACCACCCACTCGGCATCGACAGCGAGAGTGAGAATCCGGTCTCGCAGCTCGGCGCGTGTCTGCTCCGACACGGTGGCACCCGGCTCGTTGATCTTGGTGGTCGTGCCACCGATTTCGCTGACGGTGATGTTGGTGCGCGCCGGTCCGGACGTCGGAACTGCCGAGTATCGAACGCCTTTGGCGGACATCGCGTCGAGTAATGGATCGCCGACGTTGGCCGGCAGGACGGCCAGCGCCTCTACTCCCGATCCGCCGATGACGCGAGCGACGTTGACGCCCTTGCCGCCCGGGTCGACGGCCGAGGACGACGCCCGGTGCACGCCGCCGCGGGTCAGCGGCGTCTCGAGCGTGACCGTGCGGTCCATGCTCGGATTGGCCGTGAGCGTGACCATCATGCGATCACCACCTCGATTCCTTTGTTGCTGAGTTGTTTACGGTCTTCGTTCGAGATGTCGCTGTCGGTGACGATGACGTCGATGGTGTCTACTCGGGCGAAACTCACCAGGTGCTCGCGGCCGATCTTCGACGAATCTGCCAGCACGACAACATGGTTCGCGGCGTCGACCATGGCGCGCTTGACCGCGGCTTCGTCGCTGTCGGGGGTGGACAGTCCGTGTCCGACGCTGATGGCGTTGGTTCCGATGAACGCAACGTCCACCCGTAGCCATTCGAGGGCGCGCAGTGCCTCGTCGCCCACAGCGGCCTGTGTCGTTCCTCGAACACGCCCGCCGAGCAATCGAAGACTGATGCTCGGCATGGTTGCGGCCCGGGCTGCGATCGGTACGGAATTGGTGACCATGGTGAGTTCGCGATCGTGCGGTAGCAGTCCCGCCAGGCGGCCGGTGGTGGTGCCCGCATCGAAGACCGCACTGCCGCCGACGGGTGGGAGGAACGACAATGCAGCCGCTGCGATCGCATCCTTCTGGTCCGCGCGGGTGAATTCCCGCTCCGAAACGCCCGGCTCGAGTGTGGTCAGCGCCGAGGCGGGTACTGCTCCACCGTGCACGCGGCGTACCACTCCGAGTCGATCGAGGGTGGCCAGATCGCGTCGCACGGTTTCGGTGGTGACCCCGTAGTTGGCAGCCAGGTCGTTGACGGAGACGCGTCCTTGCGTGCTGATCAGCTCAGCGATGGCGTGCTGTCTTTCTTCTGCGTACACCTGCGTCTCCTTCCCGGTTGATGTTGCTTTATGTTGTTTTACGCCCGTGTGTGTTGACATGTCAAGGGTTTGGAGTAATCTCGGTCACAACATCATCGGGAAGCCAGGTGCGGCACACTCATCTGACATCCGGGACGACAGACGTACACGCAGGATCCGAGGAGGACCACATGACGGGATCGGTCAGCACCGCATCGACCGGACACACCGATGCAACACCTGCTGCAGATGGGACGTCGTCGATCGGAGCGGAGTCCACGACACTGCTCGGCACGCCCGTCGTGCCCGGAGTCGGCTACGGACCCGTCATCCGTCCCGGGGCACGTCCGGCCATCCCGGCCGACACCGGTGAGGTGGCCGAGGCCGATCGGGAGTCCGAGAAGGCTGTGTTCGATGCAGCGGCGAACGCCGTCGCGACGCGGCTGCGCGGCCGTGCAGAGTTGGCGACCGGGGCAGCGTCGGAGGTGCTGTCGGCGAATGCGGCCATGGCATCGGACCGTGGTTGGCTCGGGGCCGCACGATCCTCGATCGCCAAGGGCAGCACCGCCGTCACCGCCACTGCTGCCGCGACCGAGAAGTTCGCCGCCATGTTCACCCAGCTCGGCGGATTGATGGTCGAACGAGTGACCGATCTGCGCGACATTCGAGATCGCGTCATCGCCGAAATTCTCGGTGTGCCCGAGCCGGGTGTTCCCGTGCCGGCCGAACCGTCGGTACTGTTCGCCGACGACTTGGCACCCGCCGACACCGCGGGCCTCGACCCCACCCTCATCGTCGGCCTCGCCACCTCACTGGGCGGCCCGACCAGTCACACCGCGATCATCGCGCGGCAGCTGGGGATTCCCTGCATCGTGGCCGTCGCAGGTCTCGACGACATCGCCGCCGGCACGCATGCATCCGTGGACGGAACCAGTGGACGCATCGAACTGGAACCGGATGCCGACACCGCCCGCGCAGCAGTCGTCTCGGCCAGGGACGAATTGGACCGAGTGTCTCGGTGGACCGGGCCGGGCGCGACCTCCGACGGACATTCCGTCGATATCCTCGCCAACGTCCAGGACGGTGCCGGTGCCCGCGCAGCGCGCTCCAGCGCAGCCGACGGGGTGGGGTTGTTCCGCACCGAACTGTGCTTTCTGGACCGCGATTCCGAACCGACCGTCGACGAGCAAGCCGAGATCTACGGCCAGGTCCTCGACGCCTTCGCAGGTAAGAAGGTCGTCGTCCGCACCCTGGACGCCGGCTCGGACAAACCACTTCGCTTCGCCAACCACCCCGACGAGGCCAATCCGGCGCTCGGCATCCGCGGTATCCGTATCGCCGAAGCCGACCGCGGCATTCTGTACCGCCAGCTCGACGGCATCGCCGCGGCAGCCAAGGCGACCGAGTCGTCCCCGTGGGTGATGGCACCGATGATCGCCACCGCGCAGGAAGCACAGGACTTCGCCGCGGATGTGCGCGAACGCGGACTGACCCCGGGCGTCATGATCGAGATTCCCGCTGCCGCTCTGCTCGCCGAGCACATCCTCGAGCACGTGGACTTTCTGTCCATCGGTACCAACGACCTGGCTCAGTACACGATGGCCGCCGACAGGATGTCGGCCCAGCTGGCCGGTCTGACCGATCCGTGGCAACCGGCCGTGCTCGCACTGGTGGCGCACACGGCCGCGGCCGGCGCGAAGGTGGGCAAGCCCGTCGGTGTCTGCGGCGAGGCTGCCGCCGACCCCCTGCTGGCCTGTGTGCTGGTAGGAATGGGCATCACGTCGTTGTCCGCGGCCTCCGCCGCCGTCGCCCACGTCGGGTCCAAGTTGGCGACCGTGACCCTCGATCAGTGCAAGGCCGCAGCTGCAGCTGCACTGAAGACCGACAGCACCGCCGCAGCCCGTGAGGCAGTGAGCGCGATCCTCGGGTGACGCAATAGTCTCTTCCCATCATGAGAACTAAGGGTTGGACGCTGCACGGAAACGGACGAACCGTCGACGCGGGGGCGGTGGTCGCACCGGACGAACGCTTGTCGTGGCCACGCACTGTCGGCATCGGGATGCAGCACGTCGTCGCGATGTTCGGGGCGACACTGTTGGTTCCGACCATCACCGGGTTCCCGGTCTCGACGACGCTGCTGTTCTCGGGCATCGGTACTGCGCTGTTCCTGATCATCACGCGCGGGCGGGTGCCGAGCTACCTCGGGTCGTCGTTCGCCTTCCTGGCCCCGCTCGGTGCGACCGCAGCCGACGGACCCGCCGCGCAGCTCGGTGCCGTTCTGTGTGTCGGCGTCGTGCTGGCTGCGATCGGCTTCGTCGTGAAGTTCGCCGGAGCGCGGGTACTCGACGCAGCGATGCCGCCCGTCGTCACCGGTGCGGTGGTCGTATTGATCGGGCTCAATCTGGCCCCTGCCGCGACGACCTCGTTCGAGGCGCAACCGCTCGTCGCGGCCGTCACCCTGGTGGCGATTCTCCTCGCGACGGCCGTCGGTCCCGGTCTGGTGGGTCGGCTCGGAATCCTGCTCGGTGTGGTCGTGGGCTGGGTATTCGCTGCCGTCACCGGCGGTATCGCGCAACCACGACTCGATGCTCTGAGCGCCGCGAGCTGGATCGGGTTACCCGAGTTCCGTGGCCCGTCCTTCCAGCTGTCGGTGATTCTGGTGGCGCTGCCGGTGGTGATCGTCCTCGTCGCCGAGAACGTCGGACACGTCAAAGCCGTCGCGGCGATGACCGGAAAGAACCTCGACGACGTCGCCGGTGACGCTCTGATCGCCGATGGGTTGGCGACCACCCTCGCCGGTGCGGCCGGTGGATCGGGAACCACCACGTACGCGGAAAACATCGGCGTCATGGCCGCCACCCGCGTGTACTCGACCGCGGCGTACTGGGTTGCCGCGATCACCGCGATCGTGTTGGCGTTCTCGCCCAAGTTCGGTGCGCTGATCTTCACCGTCCCGGACGGTGTCATCGGTGGAGCGACACTCGTGCTCTACGGACTCATCGGACTGCTCGGCGTTCGAATCTGGACCGATGCCAAGGTGGATTTCACCGATCCGGTGAACCTCACCGTCGTCGCCGCCGCACTCGTCGCCGGAATCGGCGACCTGACGCTCTCCGTCGGATCGGTCGAACTCGGTGGTATCGCGTGGGGATCGCTGGGCATCCTCGTGGGATACCCGATCGTCTCGGCGTTGGCCCGAGGGAGAACGACTCGACGACGCTAGCAGGGGCGGTCACGGATCGCGCACGTTTTGGTCATCGACCCCCGGTGCACCGCGAACGTACTGTTGAACGGTGACGTCAGTCGCACCGACGACCGCGCTGTGACACCCCTTTCTCGTGGTCGAGGACGGTGCGCACCGAACAAGGAGACCCGCGTGGAACGCACACTTTTCGAGCCCGAGCACGAGCTGTTCCGGGAGTCGTACCGGAAGTTTCTCGAACAGCACGTAGCCCCCAATCACGCGAAGTGGGAAGAGCAGAACATCGTCGACCGCGGCGTCTGGGTAGAGGCCGGCAAGCAGGGCTTCCTCGGGACTGCCGCACCGGAGGAGTTCGGCGGCGGCGGCGTCAAGGACTTCCGCTACAACGCCATCGTCACCGAGGAAACCACCCGCGGCGGCTACAGCGGCATCGGCTTCACCCTGCACAACGACGTCGTCGCGCCGTACTTCATCGAGTTGGCCAACGACGAGCAGAAGCAGCGGTGGCTGCCCGGATTCTGCTCCGGTGAGCTGATCACCGCGATCGCCATGACCGAGCCGGGTACCGGTAGCGACCTGCAGGGCATCAAGACCAAGGCCGTTCGGGACGGCGACGACTGGGTACTGAACGGCTCGAAGACGTTCATCACCAACGGCATCAATGCCGATCTGATCATCGTCGTAGCGTGCACCGACCCCGAGAAAGGTGCCCAGGGCTTCAGCCTGTTGGTCGTAGAGCGCGACATGCCCGGATTCGAGCGTGGTCGCAACCTCGACAAGATCGGCATGAAGGCCCAGGACACTGCGGAACTCAGCTTCACCGACGTTCGGGTTCCTGCCGCCAACCTGCTCGGCGAAGAAGGTATGGGCTTCATCTACCTGATGCAGAACTTGCCTCAGGAGCGGCTCTCGATTGCCGTCGTCGCCGCTGCGGCCATGGAATCGGCACTGGAGATGACCATTCAGTACTGCCGTGACCGCAAGGCATTCGGTAAGTCGATCGGAAAGTTCCAGAACACGCGATTCGTGTTGGCGGAACTCGCTACCGAAACCACCGCCACCCGCATCATGGTCGACAAATTCATCGAACTGCTCAACGACGGCAAGTTGACCGTGCAGGAAGCTGCCATGGCCAAGTGGTGGACCACCGAGAACCAGGTCAAGCTCATCGACCGGTGCCTTCAGCTGCACGGTGGGTACGGCTACATGAAGGAGTACCCGATTGCCAAGGCGTACATGGATTCTCGGGTACAGACCATCTACGGCGGCACCACGGAGATCATGAAGGAGATCATCGGTCGCGGACTGAATCTCTGATTCTTTCCATCGTTCAGGACCGACGAGAAGGGCCGCAGCATCGGCGGGTTCTAACGATCCCCGCAACACCCTCGATTTGAGGGAGTTGCGGGGATCGTGGCATGTGCTGGGTTGAAGGTGCGGTTTTTCGAGGCGTTGGACCGTGAGGACGGGAATGTCAGCGCGGCCGCACGCTGTGTCGGGGTGAACCGGAACACTGCCTTCGGGTGGGTTCGTCAGGCGGGTGTGCAAGGGCGCGGAAGGAGCGGCCGGGCCGAGCATTCGGGTCGGGGACGATACGAGGAACTCCGCTCGTCGGGAATCTCGCGGCGCGAGGCTGCTCGGGAGGTTGGGGTCCACCTCCGGACCGCGCAGGACTGGGACGGGGGCATCCGCAAGATCGGTGGTGCGCGCCTGCACCCGGATGGTCGACGTATCGACTACAA